>NZ_RZRQ01000015.1:0-40050 GCF_003997785.1 Mesorhizobium sp. M7D.F.Ca.US.004.01.2.1
CGCCTTCGATATAGTCGTCGACATCGTTGTTGAAATACGCCGCCTTGAGACGGAACGCGTCGCCAGCCTCCAAGATATCATTTTGCTTGTAGTTGACGCCGAATTCGGTCGTCTTGCCGGTCTCAGGCCGCAGATTGGGATTGGGCAGGAACGGGAAGCTGACGCCTGCCGGGTGATTGCCGCTGATCAGCGTTTCGGTAATCGACGGCGAGCGATAGCCCTCGGCATAGGTGCCGTAGAACTGAAGGCCTGCGAGGCCAGCCGATTCGAACGGCGAAACACCGACGGTGATACGAGGCGACACCCTGTCACTGGATGTCTCGCGTGAATCGTCCTTCAGGCTGTAATTGTCGTAACGCAGCCCGGCGATGACTTCGAGCCACTCCCAGGTGAGCTTGTCCTGGACATAGGCGCCAGAAACGTTGCGCTTGCCCGACGGCGTGTAGAAACTGTCGCCGCCGGCCGTGCCGCCAGTCTTGACGTTATCGCCGGCCCAGTCGCCGCCATAGGTCAGTTCGTGTGCGACATTGCCGGTCTCGAATCGGGACGTGTTCCAGATGTCGATGCTGGTCGTGCCGATGTCGAAGGTCGACGTCGAGCCTTGCGGCAGCACGATGGGAAGGCCGGTGGTTGGATCAAACCGGTTGAGAGGGACGAGGCTGGTCAGATCGAGATTGGTCTTGTTGTAAGAGGTGTTGATATGGAGATCGAGCCAGCTCTTGTCCTCATCGGTGATGTTGTAGCGGGCCGTGAAGGTGTTCGACTTCAGGTCGACGTCATTGACCGGCACGCCGCCGCTGATCTCGTTCCAGCCGTCGCTTGAACCGACCCAGCCGAGCTTCAGTTCGCTGTTGTCGGTCGGGCGGATGGTTGTCTTGAGCAGGCCGCTGAGCACGTCGAAGCCGGTGCCCTTGACTGTGTCGCCGCCGCCATCCTTGTAGTCGTCATAGTTGCGATAGACGATGTTGCCCAGCGCGTCCCAGTTCTCATTGAAGCGATAGGCGCCGGATGCGCTTGATGTCCAGCCCTTGCCGTTGCTCTCATAGCGTCCCGTGACGGAGCCGGCCCATGTCTCGTCCGGCTTGAGGAAATCCTCGGCGTCCTTGGTGTCGAAGAAGACGACGCCGCCGATAGCGCCTGAGCCGTAGGTGTTGGCGACAGGACCGCGGATCACGTCGACGGATTTGACAAGCTCGGGGTCGATGTAGAAGGTCGACTGGGTGCCGTGGTCGGAGCGCTGGAAATTCTGACGGGCGCCGTCGACGATGACCGCGACGCGGCCGAAATCCTGCAAGCCGCGGATGTTGATGCTGGTGCTGACGCGCCTGGCGTCGGCCTGGGCAGCGACACCGGGCACGCCGAGCAGCATCTCGTTCGGCGTCGTCGCCATGCGGCGGTCGAGCTGTTCCTGATCGACATGGCTGGCCGACGCCAGCGATTCGATCGCCGTCTCGCCGGTGCGGCTGATGACGAGGATCTTGTCGAGCAGCGTTGCGCCCGCAGGGGCGGGCTTTTCCTCGTCAGCCTTCTTCGTTTGATCTGCCGGCTGCGCCGCCTGCTGAGCGTTGGCCAGTTGCGCCGACAAGGCGATCGCCGCCACGCTTGCCAGCAAAGCCGCCATGCCCTTCGCTGCCGACCGGCCGCGCCATTCCCAAGTCATCAACCCCATGCCCCAACTCCAAAGTCCAGGTTTCATGCTGGCTGGCCCGGGGCTGGCTGGCAGTTTTGATCGTGTCCGGCGTCTTAAATGTTGACTCATTTAATCCGGTATTGCACTGACTAGTAAACATGATTATTCAAGTCAAGAAATGAATCGGATTACGCAACGCCTAGCCAGACGCCCGGCACAGGAAAGGGATCGATCCAGATGAACACCCACAATCCCAACGATTTTCGCTATCGCGTCCGCCGTTCCGACGATGCCTCCGTCCGTTTCGACCGGGTTCCGCTGGCGGTGCGGACCCTGTCCAGCAACACCCTGTTCCAGGGCGAGCACGAGATCGGCATCGAGCATCATGGCGCGCTCTACCGGCTGAAGATCACCCGCCAGGGCAAGCTCATTCTCAACAAGTAAGACAAGGCAACAGGGACGAGACATGGACCAGCGCGTAAAACCCGCCCCGCAGGAAATCCGGCGGGCACGGACAGACAATCCGAAGACGCGCGAGCGTGATCTGGCTGCCCAGCTCGGCATTTCGGAGGCCGAGCTGGTCGCCGCGCATAGCGGCGACGGCGTCGTCCGTATCGAGCCGCGCGTCAACGATCTTTTGACCGGCCTCGAAGCCGTCGGCGAGGTCATGGCGCTGACCCGCAATGAAAGCGCGGTGCACGAAAAGATCGGTGTCTATGACAAGGTTGTCACCGGTAACCACAATGCCATGGTGCTTGGCGAAAACATCGATTTGCGCATCTTCCCGAAGGTGTGGGCACACGGCTTTGCCGTGGAAAAGCGCGATGGCGACGAGATCCGCCGCAGCTTGCAGTTCTTCGACCCCGCAGGCGAGGCCGTGCACAAGGTGCATCTGCGACCGGCCTCCAGCCTCTATGCCTATCAGAAGCTGGTCGCCGCGCTCGAATCGTCCAACCAGGAGCCGACGGTCGACATTTCAGGGCCACTCCCCGATGACGAGATCCATGGCGACGAAGCGGCCGCCAATCTCGACGATCTGCGCGACCGCTGGAGCCGGCTGACCGACGTGCACCAGTTCTTCGGCATGCTGAAGACGCTGAAGCTCAGCCGCCGGCAGGCGGTGCGCATGGTCGGCCAGGACTATGCCTGGCTGCTCGACAATGATGCCGTTCGGGCCATGTTCCATCATGCCGTGGAAGGCGAGATGCCGATCATGTGCTTTGTCGGAAACCGCGGCTGCATCCAGATCCATTCCGGGCCGATCAAATCGATCAAGCCGATGGGGCCATGGATCAATGTGCTGGACGAAACCTTCCACCTGCATCTGCGAACCGATCACATCCACGAGGTCTGGGCCGTGCGCAAGCCGACCAAGGACGGTCATGTCACCTCGCTCGAGGTCTATGACGTCGACGGCAAGATGATCATCCAGTTCTTCGGCAAGCGTCATGAAGGCGAAAGCGAGCGTGACGACTGGCGGTTCCTGGCGGAAAACCTGCCGCGCATCCCAAGCCCGACCGCAGCCTGAGGAAAGTAAGATGCGTTTTTTCCCCGGACTGCCGGCTGTGCGCGGATCGATCCTCGGGTCGATGGCCGGTCTTTCTCTGGCTTTTGTCGCGCTGCAACCTGCTGGCGCCACCGAAGGCACGGCCGTCTTCGCCGATCCCTCGAAAATTGCGGCCATTGGCGGTTCGATCACCGAGATCGTCTATGCGCTCGGCGAGGAGAAGCATCTGGTGGCGCGCGATTCCACCAGCCGGTACCCAAAGGCGGCGCTTGAACTGCCTGATGTCGGCTACATGCGCGCGCTGTCACCGGAAGGTGTGCTGTCGGTCAACCCGACCGGCATCCTGGCACTGCATGGCAGCGGCCCCAAGGAAGCCGTCGATGTCTTGAAGAAGACGAGCGTCCCGTTCATCGAGGTGCCCGAGCACTATAGCCACGAAGGCATCCTCGAAAAGGTCCGCATCGTCGGCAAGGCGCTCGGCGTCGATGCCAAGGCCGAGGTGCTGGCCAGGGAGCTCGATGCCAAGCTCACGGCCGCCGAACGGCAGACGGCGTCGATCAAGCAGCGCAAGCGCATCCTGTTCGTGCTGTCGATACAGGGCGGCAAGATCCTGGCGGCCGGCAGCGAGACCGCCGCCGACGGCATGGTCAAGCTGGCTGGCGGCGTCAACGCGGTCGAGGGCTTTTCCGGCTACAAGCAGATGTCGGACGAGGCTGTTATCTCCGCTAGGCCGGACGTGATCCTTATGATGAGCAATGCCGGGCCTCCGGTATCTGACGACGAACTGTTCGGCAATCCGTCGATCGCCTCGACGCCGGCCGGAACCGCACGCAAGCTGATCCGCATCGATGGCGCCTATCTACTCGGCTTCGGACCACGCACGGCTGATGCCATCCACGACCTCGCTGTCTCGCTTTATGGCGGGCAGGTCACGGACTGAGTAGGCAGATCATGGTTGATCAATCGATCGCCGGTCCGGTGATGGCGAGCGCATTTGAAGGCGACCGGTCGGGCCGCGCCCGCATCGTCATTCTTCTGCTGTGCCTGGGGCTCGCGGCTGCCGTTTTCCTGTCGCTGACATCGGGGGCGTCGGACGCATCGGCCGTCAACGTCATCGGCGACTGGCTGTTCGGCACCGTGCCTGATAACGCTGCGTTGAGCGCCCGCGACAGCCTGATCGTCTACGACATCCGCCTGCCGCGCATCATCCTCGGCATGCTGGTCGGCGCGGCGCTCGCGGTTTCCGGCGCGGTCATGCAGGGACTATTCCGCAATCCGCTGGCCGACCCCGGCCTGATCGGTGTTTCGGCTGGCTCCAGCCTCGGCGCGGTTGCCGTCATCGTGCTCGGCGCCACAATATTGGCTCCGGTGACAGCCTTGCTCGGCACGCTTGCATTGCCGCTGGCGGCCTTCTGTGGCGGGCTCGCCACAACGCTCGTGCTCTATCAGGTTGCCACGCGACGGGGACAAACCTCGGTTGCCACAATGCTGCTCGCTGGCATCGCGCTGGCGGCGCTTGCGATGGCGCTGACCGGCATCCTCATCTTCATGGCCGACGATCGCCAGTTGCGCGACCTGACTTTCTGGCAACTCGGATCGCTCGGCGGCGCGACCTGGGCGAAGATTGCTTCGGTCGGGCCGATCATCGTGCTGGCGCTGGCGGCGATGCCGTTCCTGGCACGCGGCCTCAACGCGCTGGCGCTGGGCGAGGCGACCGCCGGCCATCTCGGCATTCCGGTGCAGCGACTGAAATACACGGCCATCATCGGCGTCTCGGCGGCGGTCGGCGCGTCCGTTGCCGTCAGCGGCGGCATCGGCTTCGTCGGCATCGTGGTGCCGCATCTGCTGCGCTTGGCTATTGGTCCGGACAATCGCTATCTGCTGCCGGCGTCCGCGTTGCTCGGCGCCTCGCTGCTGCTTCTGGCCGATGCGGTCGCGCGCACCATCGTGGCGCCGGCCGAACTGCCGATCGGCATCGTCACCGCGATCGCCGGCGCACCGTTCTTCCTTTGGATCCTGCTGCGCAAGCGCGGCGTGATTGACTTGTGAGGTTTGGATGATCGAGGCAAGGGATGTTTCGGTTGATATCGCCGGCAAGCCTATCGTCACCGGTGTCGATTTCCACGCGCGGCCCGGCGAGATCGCCGCCATCGTCGGCCCCAATGGTTCGGGTAAGACGACCTTCCTCAAGGCGCTTTCCGGCGAACTCGCCTATACCGGGCGCGTCGCGCTCAACGGCCGCGATCTCCGCGCGATGAAGCCGGTCGAGACCGCCGTCCAGCGCGCGGTGCTGCCGCAGGCGACGACGTTGTCGTTCCCGTTCACGGTGCGAGAAGTGGTCAAGCTTGGCCTTGTCGGCGGCCGCTCGGGCGTCTTGCCGGGCGAGGATGCGCGGCTGCCGGAACGGGCGCTGGCGCGCGTCGATCTCGACGGCTTTGGCGGACGTTTCTACCAGGAGCTTTCGGGCGGCGAGCAACAGCGCGTCCAGCTTGCGCGCGTGCTGTGCCAGGTCTGGGCACCGGTGCTCGACGGCAAGCCGCGCTATCTCTTCCTCGATGAGCCGGTTTCCAGCCTCGACATCAAGCACCAGCTGATCATCATGAGCATTGCCCGCGACTTCGCCAGAAGGGGCGGTGGCGTGGCTGCCATCCTGCATGACCTCAATCTCACGGCCATGTATGCCGACCGGATCTTCGTCATGCATCGTGGCCGGCTGGCCGCCACCGGGTCGCCGCAGGACGTGCTGAGCGATGATCTGATCGAAAAAGTGTTCGACTGCCGGCTCAGAGTCGGCGTGCTGCCGGCCGGAAACATGCCGTTCGTGCTGCCGCAGTCAGCAGCCTAGTTTATTGCAGTAGGTCTAGCCAGACCACGATGTGGCCAAGTTCAGGCAGCCGGGGCGCGGCGCTCCATCAGCATGTCGATGCCGAGCAGGTTGCGCACGTTCGGGCGTGCCGCCACGAGGTCGGCGATCGTGTAGCGGGAGAGCACGGCGAAGAACGCGTTCAGCGCCTCGCGCAGCGCCGAATTCAGCGCGCAGCTGTCGACCAGCGGGCATTCGGCGGCATCGTTCTCGAAGCACTCGGCCATGGCGAAGCTCTCTTCCGTCACGCGCACGACATCGAACAGGCTGATGGCTTCAGCCGCCCGGCCAAGCTTGACACCGCCATTCCTGCCACGCACGGTCTGGACAAGGCCGTGCTCGACCAGCGGCTGCAGGATCTTGAACAGGAAAAGCTCCGACACCGAATAGGCGGCCGCGATCTCGGGGATACGGCTCAGTCGGTCATCATTGGCCGCGCAATACATCAAGATGCGCATGGCATAGTTGGTCTGGCGCGTAAGCCGCATTTTGTCCTCACAAGGCACTGGTGCGGTGCAACCACGCCAGATCTGGAAATTTTGCTGATGCGGCTTTGACCCGAAATTCCGGATTCGCCACATTGGCCTCGGCGGAATATGGCCTATACCTTGGAACAATTCCAGACTAGCTTCGACCAATAGATGAATTTTCTCCTCAACTTTGTGTGCGCGCCCGAGCAAGATTTGGCGCGAAACCGGCTGTCGCGGGTATTTTGGCTGTCAAACCACTAAATAGCCTGAGATCGACGAGGAGCGGCTCACCCATGTCACAATCGGCTTCGTCCCTGGCGCCTGTCCGTTTCGATACCGACGCGGATGATGCCAAGCTTTCCGCGTTGCGGCGGACAAAATTCGTTGCAGCGGCGGCGCTGGCGCTGTGCGTGCTGGTGTTTGCGGTCGCAAAATCATTCGAGCACATCTATCCGTGGCTCGGCTTCGTCGCAGCCTTTGCCGAGGCCGCGACCATCGGTGGCCTGGCCGACTGGTACGCGGTGGTGGCGTTGTTTCGACGGCCGCTGGGGCTGCCGATCCCGCACACCGCCATCATCCCCGAGAACCAGCATCGCATCGCCGACAATCTCGGCCGCTTCATCGAGGTCAATTTCCTGGCGCCTGAACCGGTGCGTGAAAAGCTTGCCGAGGTCGATTTTTCGGCGCTCGTCGCCGACTGGCTGGCCGATACAGCGCGCGCCGCCGGCCTGTCGCGCTTTGTCGTGCGGCTGGTGCCGCAGACGCTTGCCGCTGTCGAGCAATCCGGCTTGCGCGGCTTCGTCACCAGCCGCATGCTGGAACAGATCGAAAAGGTGCCGCTGGCGCCGCTGGCTGCCGAGCTGCTCTCAGCCCTGACCGATGATCGCCGCCACCAGAAACTGTTCGACGAATTCACCAAGGTGATCGGCCGGTTTCTCAACGACGAACAGGCGCTGGCGACGATGCGCGAGAAGATCCGCGAGGAACTGCCGTCGCTGTTCAACCTATTCAGAGCCGACGCCTATCTCCTGAAGAAAATCGTCGCTTCGGCCGGCTCGCTGCTCGATGAGGTGAGGGCCGATCCCGATCACCCGATGCGCGCCGAGTTCGATCGTTTCGCTCAAGGCTTCATCGAAAAGCTGAGGACATCGAAGCAATATGCCAAACGCGCCGAGAAGCTGAAGCGCGATTTCCTGGCCCGTCCGGAGGTCAAGGGATTGGCCGGCGACATGTGGGCAAGCCTCAGCCAGTTCATCGAGCAGGACGCCAAGGCGCCGAATTCGGTTATCCGCGCGCATCTCGCCAACATGTTCGTCGAGGTCGGTCGGCATCTTGCCGGCGATGCGCAGATCAGGGCCGACATGAACCAGGGGTTCGTGGTGGCGCTCGCGTCGTTCGTCGAGAGCCAGAAGAGCGGCGTGTCGACATTCATCGCCGACCAGGTCAAGCGCTGGGACCTCGCGCAGCTGACGCGACTGATCGAGATGAACATCGGCAAGGACCTGCAATACATCCGCTTCAACGGCATGATCATCGGTGGGCTCGCGGGTGTCGTGCTTTATGTGGCCGAGCGGCTGTTCCTCGTGAATTGACCCGCGGCGAGGCTGGCGCTGATTCCATCGCGTTGGAAATGGACACACGGCACGCGGATGCTATTCTCCAGCTGAGGGCGCCCGCATCCGCGGCAAAAGGGGAGCAAACGAGCATGGCAAAACAACCGGAATCCGATTCCTTCATGGACATGTTCGGCAGGTTCGGTCGCGACCTGAAGGTGCCCAATGTCGACGTCGAGGCGATCCTCGCCCATCATCGCAAGAACCTCGAAGCACTGGAGAAATCGGCACGAGCCGGTGCCGCCGGCGCAACCTCGCTGTTGTCCAGGCAGCGCGAGATGCTACAGGACACACTGCGCGAGGTCACGGACATGGCGCAGAGCTACAGGGCGCCGGGTAATCCGCAGGAATTGATGGCCAAACAGACGGAGTTTGCCAGAAAGTCCTTCGAGGCCGCGTTGAAGAATGCCGGCGAAGTGGCTGAACTGGTCAAGAAATCCGGCACCGAATCGGTCGACATCCTGCGCACGCGCATCAAGGAGGCGATGGAGGAAATCCGCGCCGGCTACGAGAAGAAGTAGCAGATATGGCCGAGGCCGGTTCGTTGCTGCCGGCTGGCCCGAAGCCTAGAAATCCCGATTTAACCTGCGACTGCCCTCGCGGCATGGTGCGATTGCGGCCGGATTCGGCGGAACGGATTCACGCAGGGCGAATTGACAGAGGCTGTCAGTTCGTGGTCCGGAGGCGTTGTAAGCGATCGGGAAAGCAGGAATGACTGAAATACGGCCTAAAACGCCGCCGACCTTCGACCAGTTGAGGACGATGGCCGGGCAAGAGCTCGGTGTGTCGGAATGGACGACGGTCGACCAGAACCGCATCGACCAGTTCGCCGAATGCACCGGCGACCATCAATGGATTCATGTCGATCCTGAAAGGGCGCGGCGGCAAAGCCCGTTCCGCACGACGATCGCGCATGGCTACCTGACGCTGTCGATCATCGGCGCGCTGGCACTCGGCATGGGCATCGTGCCCGAGAATACGCAGGCCGCCTTCAATTATGGCTTCGATAAGGTGCGGTTCCTGGCGCCGGTCAAGGTCGGCGCGCGCATCAGGCTGCGCACCACGCTGCTGTCCATGGAGGACAGGGGGCCCGGCCAGTATCTGATGAAGGCGGCCAACACGGTCGAGATCGAAGGCGAGGAAAAGCCTGCCCTGATGGCTGAAACGCTGGTCATGCTTTATGAGCGCCGCAAGCGGGCAGGCGCCTAGGCGCGATCCGGCAGGCGGCGTTCAGTCTGCGCGAAGTCAGAGGTTTTGCGACACTTCCACCGGCCTGTGCCGCTTGAACTCGGCGCGGGCTGAGAGCAGCGCGAGGAACAGCGCGACCAACGCCAGCGCCGTTGCTGTCTGAAAGGTGACCTGCATTCCCCTCGCGGCGGCCTCGGAACCCAAAAACGTCTGACCAATGCCTGCGTGCCCTTCGGCCGATGCGACGGCGAATATGGCGCCCATCAATGATGCGCCGGTGATGAGGCCGAGATTGCGCGAAAGGTTGAGCAGGCCGGATATGACGCCGCGCTGGCTGGTTTCGACACCGGTCATGACGGCTGCATTGTTCGACGTCTGGAACAGCGCGTAGCCGATGCAGGTGACGGTGATCGGAACGACATAGCCGGCAATGCCGAGTTTGGTCATGGCGAGCGACAGCAGGAACGTGCCTGTCGAGAGGCTGAGCAGGCCTACGACCATCATCCTGTGGGCGCCGAAGCGATCAGTCAAGCGTCCGGCCACCAGCGCCGACAGGGTCGAGACAAGCGGCCCGGTCGACAGCACGAGGCCGACCATTGCGGCATCGAGCCCAAGTCCGCGCGACAGGTAGAACGGGGCAACCACCAGGGTCGCCATCATCACCGTGGCGACAACGAGGCTCATGGCGAGACTGGCGCTCAGTTGGAGATCGCGGAAGCTGGCGAGCTGGATCAAGGGGTTTTTCACCCTCGCCTGAGCGGCGGCGAACAGAAAAACGCCGATGCCGGCAGCGACCAGCAGGCCGACGTTGAGCGGTTCGAAATTGCCTCTCCCAAGCGTCATGGCCAGCGCATAGGCGGCCAGTGTCAGGGCCAGCAGCGCGGTGCCCATGACATCGAACGTGCCTCGGTCGACCTGCGCTGTCTTGCTGCGCGCCGGTAAGGCACGCCAGGCGAGAGCGAAGGTGAGCACACCCAGCGGGACATTGATGAGGAAGATCGTTCGCCAGCCGAAGCCGGCGATCAAAAGGCCGCCGAGCGAGGGGCCAAGTGTCGTGCCGATCGCGGACATGGCGCCGAGCAGGCCCATGGCGCTGCCGATTCTGTCCTTGGTCACGGTTTCGGCGACAAAAGCCAGCGTCAGCGCCATCATCAGCGCCGCGCCAAGTCCCTGCCCGGTGCGCGCGGCGATCAGCAGCCAGAGAGTCGGTGCCAGGCCGCAGAGCACCGATGCCGATGTGAACAGCGCGATGCCGCCAAGCAGCAAGGGCCGGCGCCCGAACATGTCGGCCAGCCGGCCGGCGCTGACGATCAGTGTGGTGATGGCCAGCAGATAGGCCAGGACAACCCATTGCACGGACTGGAACGACGCGCCGAAATTCTGCATCAGCGACGGCAACCCGACGCTGGCAATGCTGGTTCCCAGCGACGACAGCAGCGTGGCGAGCGACAGGCTTGCCAGCGCCCAGCGGGCGGATTGCATCTGTGGCAGCACCGATGCGCGTCCGTCTCGATTTTGCTCAGCGATTGCCACTGCGATCTCCTTCCATCAGCCCCAGAAGCGGAGCTGCTGGAGATCTAGTCCCTTGGCCTATATGGCGGAAGACGCAGCATTTGCATCTTATTCGTGCGTTTGACGCCATATCGTGCCATGATCCGCCAATGACATCGCCCGATCTCAATCTGCTGTTCGCTCTCGACGTTCTGCTGACCGAAGGCAGCGTGGCGCGTGCCGCCAGCCGTCTGCGCCTCAGTCCCTCGGCGATGAGCCGGACACTGTCGCGGCTGCGCGAGGCGACGGGCGACCCGCTGCTGGTTCGCGCCGGTCGCGGTCTGGTGGCGACGCCGCGTGCGGAAGAACTGCGACAGCAGGTTGGCCGTGTCGTCCAGGATGCGGAGGCGCTGCTGCGTCCTGCCACCCTGCTTGATCTGCGGAGCCTGGACAGGGTCTTCACGCTGCGCACCAATGAGAGCTTCGTCGAAGAATTCGCTCCTCGTCTCGTCGCCCGTATCCAGGCCGATGCGCCCGGCGTGCGGCTGCGCTTTGCACCGAAGTCCGACAAGGACGTCATGTCGTTGCGCGACGCGGCGATCGATCTGGACATAGGCGTCGCTGGCGAGACCGGGCCGGAGGTGCGCATCCAGGCGTTGCTTCGCGACCGCTTCATCGGCGCCGTGCGAACAGGCCATCCCTTGAGCGAGGACACGGTGACGCCGGAGCGCTATGCGGCAGGCCGGCACATCAGCGTTTCACGGCGCGGCCGCGAGAAGGGGCCGATCGACGAGGCTTTGAACCGGCTCGGGCTGCAGCGGACAGTCGTGTGCATGGTTTCCGGTTTCTCGGCAGCCCTTGCCATGGCCCGCACATCAGACCTGATCGCCAGCGTTCCGGAGCGGCATACCGAGGGCGCACGCGCCGGCATGCACAGCTTTCCCCTGCCGGTTGCCACCGCTGGGGTCACCATCTCCATCCTGTGGCATCCGCGGCTCGATGCCGATCCGGCACAGCGCTGGTTGCGTGATTGCGTGCGGGAGGTCTGTACGACGTCTCGCTGACAACGACGAGAAGCCTGCGCCAACGGCCCAGGCTCCTCATCCTTCCCGTCTATTCGGTTTGGCGTTTCCGCAAATGCCTCAGCGCACTTAGTGTGAGCGTCGCCATGACCGAACAATAGCCCACCAATGGCCACGCCGTGTCTCCGCCGAGCAGTATGACGAACAGCGTGCCGAGGATGCCGACGACAAGGCTCTGGATGCAGAAGTAGAGCGCGACGGCGGTTCCCGCGACATCGCCGAAAGCCTCGAGTGCACCGTTCGCGGTGACCGAAACAGTGAAGACGATGCCCACGGCGATGACCCACATCGGGCCGACGAATGTGACGAAGGACGGCGCCGCGAATATCTGCCCGATTGCCAGCAGTGCCGCGCCGAGCAGCAACATCGCCATGCCGCGCGCGACGCTGCCCGCGATGCCCCAGTGTGCAATGAATTTTTTGGCGAAGCGGGTGGTCACGATCATCACCAGCGCCGCGGTGGCGAAGGCAAGGCTGAAACCGATTTGTGAAAAGCCGGCGCGATCCATGAGCACCCGTGGCGCCGTCGAAAAGAACATGAAGAAGGCGCCCATGGCCGCGCTGAAACCCAGCGTATAAGTCCAGAAGGCGAAGCTGGAGAGAATGGGGCGAAACGCCATGCGCCTACCGTCGCCATTCGAAGGGCGTGTTTCATGCCATCGCGGCCATGCGTTGAGGGTGGCGGCCGTGGCCAGACCGCCGAGCGTCAGGAAGATCGCGCGCCAGCCGAGATTGTCGGCGATCAAGGCACCGGCAATCGGCCCCAGCGCCGGCACGACAGCCAGCATCGAGCTGAACAGGCCGTAGATAACAGCACCTTCAGGCCTTTGCGCATAGACGTCGCGAACCGTTGCGAAGGTCGCAACGAGAACCGCCGACGCACCGATGGCCTGCACGACGCGCAAGGCAACAAAGACCGTGGCCAGCGAGGTCCCGGCGAGCAGGAAGGAAGCGCCTGCAAACAAAAGCGCGCCACCGATCAGCACCGGGCGCCTGCCGATCCTGTCGGAAATCGGGCCGAAGACGATCTGGCCGAGGCCAAGACAGATCATGTAGAGACTCAGCGTCAGCTGGATGACCTCAGGTGATGTCTTGAGGATCCCCGGCATCGTTGGAACGATCGGGAGGTAGATATCCATGGCCAGCGAGGCCAGGATGTCGAAGGGCGCCATCAGCACCATGGCTGCTGGCAGGGAAGTGGTCCATGTCGGGTTTTTTGGACAAGGCATGATTGAACATCCGCTCAAATGGGTACATTTGGCGGCGATCTGCCGTTCTCACTAAAAATGGGAAATGACGGACCGCCGCAACAACGAAGTGCTGTTGCGGCCTACTTGTCTGCTGACTTGCTGGTTCCCATAACCGCTATCCCGGAAAATGATGGCGCGGACATTCTCTCGAGTGCGCGGGCCGTTCACTAGCAGCCGGAGGTTACCCAGGCAACAGGATCAGGTTGGTCGCGTCAACGCGCCATCGCCGCCTCGAGCACCTTGAAAATCCGCTCGTCCGCGCATTGGGCGACGTTGAAGCGCAGGAAGCGGCTGGCTGTTCCGGACAGGCTGAATGCGTTGCCGGGCGCCAGCACGATGTTGTCGGCCAGAGCGCGGCGGGCCACTTCGGCCGCATCCACCCCATCCGGCAGGCGGCACCACAGGAACAGGCCGGCCGGCTGGTCAATCCAGGGCATGACGCCGATCGCCTTCAGGTGGGCGCTCGTCTCGCCCATGGCGCGCGCAAGCTTCGCGCGCAGCAAATCCATGTGCTTGCGATAGCTGCCGTCCTTCAACAGGGTCAGCACCAGTTCGGCCGCAAGCCGCCCGCCGCCGAAGGTCGTGGCGATCTTGAGGTCGGTCAGCGGCTCGATCCAGTCACGGGGTGCCGCGATGAAGCCGCAGCGAACCGACGCTGACAGCGTCTTGGAAAAGCTGCCGATATGGACGACGCGGTTGAGACCATCGAACGCCGCCAGCCTGGGCGCCGGCGCATGTTCGAAATCGGCGAAGATATCGTCCTCGACGATGGTCAATTCCGATTGGTCGGCGAGCTTCAGCAGCCGGTGCGCCGTGACCGGCGACAGGATCGCGCCGGTCGGGTTGTGGATGGCGGAGTTGGTGATGTAGAGGCGCGGCCGGTGCTCGGCCAGCGCCTGCGCGAACAGCTCGATATCCGGCCCCGACGGCGTGTAAGGGACGCTGACGACCTTGGCCCGGTGGGCGCGCAGCAGCGCGTGGAAGTTGAAATAGCAGGGGTCGTCGACCAGCACCGTATCGCCGGGTTCGATGAGGAACCGGCACAGAAGGTCGATGGCCTGCGTGCCCGATTCCGTCAACATGATCTGCTCGGGCGAGACTTCGATGCCGTGCCCGGCCATACGCCGCGCCAGCAATTGCCGCAGCGGCGGCAGCCCGAGCGGCGTGCCGTAGTCGGCCAGCGCGATATCGTCGGCGCGCGCCACCGTGCGCAGCGCCCGGCGCAGTCCTGTCTGAGGCATCCACGAGGCCGGCAACCAGCCGCAGCCGGGCTTCAGCATGTCGTCGCCTGCTTCCAGGGACTGGCGCGAGATCCAGAGCGGATCGACGGCGCGGTCGAGGCGGGGGCCGATTTCGGCCAGCGACAGCGGCGCCAGCGAGCCGGCGGCATAGAAGCCGGATCCCGGCCGCGAACGGATCGCACCTTCGGCGGCGAGCCGCTCATAGGCTTCGACCACGGTGGATTTGGACACCTGCATGGATTTGGCGAAGGCGCGGATCGAGGGCAGTCGTGCTCCCGGCGTCAGGCTGCGCGCCGCGATCCGCTGGCGGATTGTCGCCATAACGCCTTCGACGAGCGTTCCGCCGCTCTCGCTTTCTGTGGTCTGCTTGTCCATCCGTACTGCTCTGTTGACCATGACAGTTTTGCATAAGTGTACCGCATTGTCTCTGGCAAAGCCACGGGTTCGGCTCCATACAGAGCCGACAAACGGAGCATAAAATGGACAAGACCGCGGGCGGCTGGGTGAACGGATTCATCGGCGTGTTGATCTTCAGCGGCTCGCTGCCGGCTACGCGCGTGGCGGTGAAGGATTTCGATCCGACATTCCTGACATCGGCCCGAGCGGCGATTGCCGGCCTGCTTGGCCTGGCGCTGCTCGTCCTGTTCCGGCAGAAACGCCCGGGGCGCGGCGATCTGATGTCGCTGGTGATCGTGGCGCTGGGCGTGGTGGTGGGCTTTCCCTTGCTGACCGCTCTGGCGCTGAAGCACGTCACTACGGCCCATTCCATCATCTTCGTCGGCCTGCTGCCGCTGGCGACCGCGATCTTCGGCGTGCTGCGCGGCGGCGACCGGCCGAGGCCGGCATTCTGGTTGTTTTCGTGCGTGGGCAGCGCGCTGGTCGCGGGTTTTGCGCTGACGCAGGGCGTGACCGCCTCGCCGGTGGGCGATGGTCTGATGCTGGCTGCCATCATCGCCTGCGGTCTGGGCTATGCCGAGGGCGCCGCCCTGTCACGCAAGCTTGGCGGCTGGCAAGTGATCTGCTGGGCGCTGGTGCTGTCGCTGCCGATCATGCTGGTGCTGACGCTGATGACCATGCCGCCGTCGTTCGACGGCGTCGGCGTCAGTGCGTGGATCGGGCTTGCCTATGTCTCGCTGTTCAGCATGCTGATCGGCTTCGTGTTCTGGTATCGCGGGCTCGCGCAAGGCGGCATCGCCGCTGTCGGGCAGTTGCAGCTGCTGCAGCCCTTCTTCGGTCTGGCACTGGCGGCGACGCTGCTGCACGAGCAGGTCAGCCCGCTGATGGTCGTCGTCACGCTTGGCGTGGTGCTTTGCGTCGTAGGCGCCAAGCGATTCGCAAAGCAGGAATTGCCACGACGCGCGATCGCCTGATGACGGTGCCGCCCTCTGCTAAAACTTCGTCACCACCCCAATGCCGATGCCCTCGAAGCCGCCCATCGCCACCAAGGCCGCCGGCGCCTCATCGAGGCTGATCTTCTTGCCGACCAGCAATTCGGGCTTGAGCTTGCCGTTGCGGATCATGTCCATCATCGCCTCGTAGCGGTAGGCCTGCATGCCGTGGCTGCCGAGGATCTCGAGCTCGAAGGCGATCACCTTGTCCATCGGCACCTGCGGCCGGGCATGCTCGCCCAGCATCAGGCCGACCTGCACATGGCGGCCGCGCCGGCGCAGATTGGCAATCGAATTGAACGAGGTGGTGGGGTGGCCGAGCGCGTCCATCGACATATGCGCGCCGCCATTGGTGATCTGCTTGACCGCCTTGACCACATTCGGGGTCTTTGACGCATTGATGGTGGCGACGGCGCCGATCTTTTTGGCAAAATCCAGCTTCTCGTCGGTGAGGTCGATGGCGATGACATTGGCGCCCATGGAACTGGCGATCATGATCGCAGACAGGCCGACGCCGCCGCAGCCATGCACCGCGACCCATTCGCCCGGCTTCACCCGGCCCTGATCGACAATGGCGCGAAACGAGGTGACGAACCGGCAGCCGAGGCTGGCGGCGGTGGCGAATTCCATTTCGTCGGGCAAGCGCACGAGATTGGTGTCGGCGTGTTCTATGGCGACATATTCGGCAAACGAGCCCCAGCCGGTGAAGCCAGGCTGCGTCTGGTGCTCGCAGACCTGGTGATTGCCCGAATTGCACTCGAAGCAGCGGCCGCAGCCGACGGCGAACGGCACGGTGACGCGTTCGCCGGCCTTCCAGCGGGTGACCTGCTTGCCGGCAGCGACGACGATGCCGGCCAGTTCGTGGCCCGGCACGTGCGGCAGCGTGATGCTGTCGTCATGACCCATCCAGCCATGCCAGTCGCTGCGGCACAGGCCGGTCGCCTCGACCTTGATGACGACGCCATCGGCGGCCGGCTTCGGATCGGGAACGGTCTGGATCGTCGGCGCTTCGCCGAATTTTTCGAAGACGACGGCTTTCATCGGTTACTCCACCCTGCTGCAGCTGGGAAACGATAGCCGATTCCCTCTCCGGTCAAGCGGAAATCGATTCCGCCAGACCTCCGGCGCCGACGCCACGTGTGGGCCGATGAAGCCTATTCGGCATCGATCTGGTTCTGGGGTGCGGCTTTCTGGAAGGTCGGCAGCGCCATGCAGGCGGCGTTGATGCGCGCGATCGTCGGGTAGGGCGTTAGGTCGACGCCGAAGCGGGCATTGCTGGCAATCTGCGCGGCAAGGCAGATGTCAGCCAACCCCGGCGTGTCGCCATGGCAGAATTGTCCAGTCTCGTGCGAGGAAGCCAGGATCTTTTCAAGCGGCTGAAAACCCTCGTTCACCCAGTGGCGAAACCAGTTGACGACGTCCTCGTCGCCGGCGCCGAACAGGGTGCGCAGCGAGGTCAGCACGCGCAGATTGTTCACCGGGTGGATGTCGCAGGCGATCATCTGCGCCAGCATTCTCACGCGTGCTCGGCCGGCCGCATCCTTCGGCAGCAGCGGTGGTTCCGGGCTGGTCTCGTCGAGGAATTCGATGATCGCCAGCGACTGCGTCAGCAGCGTGCCGTCGCCGAGGATCAGCGCCGGCACCAGCCCTTGCGGATTGACCGCGAGATAGGCTGCTTCCAGATGCTCGCCATGGCGCAGATGATGCGGGACGTAATCGTAACTCAGCCCTTTCATCTCCAGCGCGATCCGCACCCGATAGGAGGTGGAGGAGCGATAGTAGTTGTGCAGGACGAGTTCGCTCATGCGCTCACTTCGGTTGGCCGATGGTTATCTCGATCGTGCCGATGCCGTCGACGCCACCGGTCATCGTGTCGCCGGCACGAACCGCGCCGACACCGGCCGGCGTGCCGGTGAAGATCAGGTCGCCGGGCTCCAGCTCCACCGCCTCGCTGCAGATCGACACGATATCCGATATTGGCCAGATCAGCTCGGCGAGGTCGGCGTCTTGCCTGACCTGGCCGTTGACGGCGAGCCAGATGCGGCCTTTCTGCGGATGGCTGGATTTCGCCGCCGGGATCAGCGGGCCGCAAGGCGCGGAGCGGTCGAAGGCCTTCGACCAGTCCCACGGCCGGGCGGCCTTCTTGGCCTCGTCCTGTAGATCGCGGCGGGTGAGGTCGATGCCGACGCCGTAGCCCCAGACGTGGTCCAGCGCTTTGTCGCGGGCAATGCGAAAACCAGGCTTGCCGATCGCGGCGACCAGTTCGATCTCGTGGTGCAGATTGGCCGTCAGCGGCGGGTAGGGAATCGCCGTGCCGGAATCGACCACCGCGTCGGCCGGCTTGGTGAAGAAGAAGGGCGGATCGCGCTCGTCATTGCCGAATTCGCGGGCATGCGCCGCGTAGTTGCGGCCGACGCAGAAGATGCGGCGCACCGCGAAACGCTGGGACGAGCCCGCAACGGCCACCGATGCGATCGCGGGCGAGGGAAGGACGAAGTCTGTCATGCGGGTCTCTGCTAGGTTGCCGGAACATTCGACCGATTTGGGCGCCCGGGCAAGGCGATTTGGTCGAGAAAGTGCCGGCGGCATTTTCCGCCGGAGATGGCGATATACTATTTGGCTATAATCTGGCCATGGTGGCGAGGTTATTCTAATCGCCCACGAACTGAAATGAACCCCATGACCGCAATCCACGATCGCGCCCGGTTCCTGATCATCGACGACCACCCGTTGTTTCGCGAGGCGCTGCACAGCGCGGTGCAGATGGCCTATCCGGAAGTCGATACGGTGGAGGCGCGCTCGATCACCGAGGCGCTCGATCTGCTGGCCGGCGCCAAGCCATTCGATCTTGCGCTGCTCGACCTCAGCATGCCCGACGTGCACGGTTTTGAAGGCTTGTTGCAGCTCAGGACCCGCTATCCGCGCCTGCCGGTGGTCATCGTTTCAGGCTATGAGGAGCCGAAGATCATTTCCGAGGCGCTGTCCTACGGTGCTGCCGGCTTCATTCCGAAATCGGCGCGCAAGAGCGACCTCGCCGCCGCCATACGCTCGGTGATGGAAGGCGCGATCTATGTGCCGGAAACCTATGAAGGCCGCACGCCGGACGCCGAAAGCGTCGACCGCGCCGACATGGTGCAGCGCCTGTCGACGCTGACGCCGCAGCAGCTGCGCGTGCTGCAGATGCTGCGCCAGGGCCTGCTCAACAAGCAGATCGCCTATGAGCTGCAGGTGGGGGAGACCACCGTGAAGGCGCATGTCTCGGAAATCCTGCGCAAGCTCAATGTCTATAGCCGCACGCAAGCGGTGATCGAGGTGTCGAAGCTGGACAATGCGGAGCTGTTTCGGGATCAGGCCGGGTTTTGAACTGACATTCCCGGTTGTGGGAGGGTGTCAAGTTAAGCCAGCAGATGCGCCAGCAGCGCCCTTAGCTGCGCCGGCTTCAGCGGCTTGCGCATCAGTTCGATGCCGCCGGCGCGCGCGGCCTTGGCGACCGCTTCCGAACTGTCGGCGGTGACGATCAGCGCCGGCACGGCGCGGCCGAGATAGTCGCGGACTTCCGCGATGGTGGCGGTGCCGAGATCGCCGCCGTCGAGATGCTGGTCGGCGATGACGATGTCGGGCACCCAGTCGGTGTCGCCAAGCATGTCGAGGGCATCGTCGGTCGAGGTCGCGGCGCGCACCAGGCATTGCCAGCGTCCGAGCAGGAAGGTCATGGCCTGCAGGACCTCGACATCGTTCTCGACCAGCAGCACCTTGGTGCCGAACAGGCCATAGCCGCGCGGCCGTTCCATATCGGCGATGCTGGCGATGGCGTCGGCCGGGGCGCCGATGCCGACGGGAACATCGATGTGGAAGATCGTGCCGCGTCCGACCTTCGATGAAAATGTCACGGGATGGCCGAGCGCGCTGGCCATGCGGCGCACGATGGCGAGCCCGAGCCCGAGACCGCCGCCGTCCAGTTCGGCATTGGCCGTCGAGGTGCCGCGATGGAATTCCTCGAACACCGCCTCGCGCTGGTCGTCGGGAATGCCGCAGCCGGTGTCGGCAACGTCGATGCGGATGGTGTCGCCTCGATGCCTGGTGCCGACCAGCACGCCGCCCGAGCGTGTATAGCCCAGCGCATTGGAGAGGATGTTCTGCAGGATGCGGCGCAGCAGCGTGCGGTCGGAGCGGACCACGGCATTGACCGGCCGGAATTTCAGCGACAGCCCCTTCAGTTCCGCCACCGGCAGGAAGTCCGAGCGCAGCGACGAGAACAGCGCCTCCAGGCTGACGTCGCCTATGTCGGGCTGCACCACGCCGGCGTCGAGCTTGGAGATGTCGAGCAGGGTGCGCAGCAGGTCCTCCATCGTCTCCAGCGAGCGCTCGACCTGTCGCACCAGCTTCCTGCCCTCGTCGCTGGTCTGCACTTCGGCCAGCGCCGAAATCGAGAGGTGGGCGGCGTTCAGCGGCTGCAGCACGTCGTGGCTGGCGGCGGCGAGGAAGCGGGTTTTCGACAGGTTCGCCAGTTCGGCGTTTTCCTTGGCGGCGCTGAGGTCGATGTTCGACTGCTCCAGCCGGCGCAGCGTCGAATGCAGTTCCTCGGTGCGTGTGCGCACCCGATTTTCCAGTGAAATCGCGGTCTGGAACAGCGAGAAGGCGTTGCCTTGCTGGTCCATCGAGCGCTCAACGCGGCTGACCAGTGCCGCGTTGATCTTCTTCAGCTTTTCAAGATCGTTTATGTCCCTCAGCGGCATCTTGTTGCGCCGTCCTATTCCGCCGCCTGGCGCTCGCCAAAGGCGATGCCGGTAAAAGTCTGGTTCAGATGCATCGACCGGTACTGTTCGCCATAGGTGCCGAAGCCGATGACATTGTTGACCCGGTAGAGTTCCGAAATGTCGCGAAACACCTGACGGTTGCGCGCATCCAGCCGCCGCAGCACGCAATCGAAGCCGAGGATCATGTCGATGCCGCCAAGCCTCTCCTCGACATCGCGCAGTGCCACGCGCGTCGCTTCGACCATGTCCTTGGGCTGGGCGATCGACAGCACGACGCCATCGTCTATGGCGCAGAAGAACGACAGCGAGCCATCTGGATGCATCTTCTGGATCGACCGGCAGTAATATTCGCCGCCCACCTTCACCACCACCGGATGCGAAGCAAAGCTCAACGGCGTCAGCGTCTGCGGGATGATGCCTACCGAGGCGGCATACTCCTCCGCCGCATTGGTGGCGTTGAACTCGCGAACGATGCGGTGATCGGGATCGGACGCCGTCACCACCAGCTTTTCGTCGGTGGGAACGAAATTGTCGGTCTTGAAGACATGGAAGGGAATTTCCGTGGCGATCAGCACGATGATGGCGCTGTCGGAGGTGACCTTGCCGTTCGAGATCAGGCGCGTCGTCTCGAACTTCAGGTCATCGCCGGCGGAGCCGCCAAGCAGCGGTATGTCGTCGAGGCCCCAGTGGATGGCTGAACTCACCGCTTCCTCGGCATAGGAGAGCCCGTCGATGAAGCAGAGCGCGAAGGTGCCTTTGGTGCGGTCGCAACCCAGGCGCATGCGCAGCGACCGCCGCAAGGCCTCGACCTCGCTGGTGATCCTGTCCATGCCCGACGACGACAAATTGTCGACCATCACGCTGACGGCGGTGAACGCGGCGGACGGCAGCAACATGGCAAGCACATGGCCGTCCTCGAGACCCTGCGGCGTGATCTCGCCGGCGGTCGAGCAGCCGGCGTGGTGGAGTGCCGGCGCGTGGGTCATGAGCGCCTGGGAGAGGGCGCTGGCCTCGACCAGGCTCTGGGAAAAGAACAGCAGGGCAAAGCCGGCGTCGATCGCGGCTGCCTCCAGCGCGATCGCCCTGGCGAACGCCTCCATGTCGGGCTCGTCCGTGGTGAGCGCCGACAGGCCGCATGCATAGCGCGTCCGTGAACTGGCCAGCGATATTCTCCGCACTTCCTCCGACGCATTTTTTTGCGCGTCGGGCGCGCGAGCGTCGACCAACATTGTTGTCCCCAATCGGTAGTTTGGCAATGGGGCGACCGGGATTGCACGTTTGGGATTGGCCATGACCGAAAGTACAATGTGCCGCGTTTGCGACGTGCTGTTTTTTGTTCGTTGTGCAGTGTACGAATAACGCATGACCGAAGCGCCAACACCGCATCGGCAGCGTGATGACCAAGGTTGATACCCAGGGAGGATTCATGTCGGACGTTTCGTTGATGGTGAACGGAAAACGGGTCAGCGGTGCTGCCGAGGACCGAACGCTTCTGGTTCACTTCTTGCGGGAAAATCTCGGCCTTACCGGAACGCATGTCGGCTGCGATACCTCGCAATGCGGCGCCTGCGTCGTCCATGTCGACGGCAAGGCGGTCAAATCCTGCTCGATGCTCGCGGTACAGGCCTCCGGCTCGACCGTGGTGACGATCGAGGGCCTGGCCAATGGCGCCGACCTGCATCCGGCGCAGGCCGCCTTCAAGGAACATCACGGGCTGCAGTGCGGTTTCTGCACGCCGGGCATGATCATGACGGCGACCGACATGATCAGTCGCCACCCCGAAGGCCTCGACGAGGCGACGGTGCGCGCCGAGCTCGAAGGCAACATTTGCCGCTGCACCGGCTACCACAACATCGTCAAGGCGATCCTCGCCGCATCGAAGACGATGTCCAAGGTGGCGAAGGGCAAGGCGAAACAGGCTGCGTGAGATGAAGTGAGTAGCGAATAGCCAGTATTCCACTGACTGAACGCGGCTCTCGATCTCCACCACTCGCTATTCGCTACTCACTATTCGCTATTTCAGCATTTCGGGAGGAATTTCTGATGGGCATTGAAGGTGTTGGCGCTCGGGTCGCGCGCAAGGAAGACAAACGATTCATCACCGGCGCCGGCCGTTATGTCGACGACATGGTGGTTCCCGGCATGAAGCATGCCGCCTTCGTGCGCAGTCCGCACGCGCATGCGCAGATCAAGAAGATCGACGTCAAGAAGGCGCAAGGCATGCCCGGCGTCATCGGCGTGCTGACCGGCAAGGAACTCAAGGCCGACGGCATCGGCAACCTCATCTGCGGCTGGATGATCCACTCCAAGGATGGCTCGCCGATGAAGATGGGGGCGTGGTCGCCACTGGCTTTCGACCGGGTCCGTTATGTCGGCGATGCCGTCGTGGTCGTGGTGGCCGAGACCAAGGGGCAGGCGCGTGACGCCGCCGAGGCGGTCGAGATCACCTACAAGGAGCTGAAGGCCGTCGTCGATGCCTCCAAGGCGATGGACAAGGGCGCGCCGCAGATCCACCCCGAGGCTGACAACAATCTGATCTTCGACTGGGACATCGGCAATGCCGACGATACGGCGGCCGCCTTCAAGAAGGCAGCCCATGTTGTCACGATGGACATCATCAACAACCGGCTGGTGCCCAACGCCATGGAGCCGCGCGCCGCACTTGGCCACTACGACAAGGCGGAGGATCACTACACCTGCTGGACGACCTCGCAGAACCCGCATGTGGCGCGGCTGGTGATGAGCGCCTTCTACAACGTCGCGCCGGAAAACAAGCTGCGCGTGATTGCGCCCGATGTCGGCGGCGGCTTCGGCTCGAAGATCTACATCTATCCCGAAGAGATCGTCTGCCTGTGGGCGTCGAAGAAAACCGGCGTGCCGGTCAAATGGGTGGCCGACCGCACCGAAAGCTTCCTCACCGACGCACATGGCCGCGACCATCACACCCATGCCGAAATGGCCTTCGACGAGGACCACAAGATTGTTGGCCTGAAGGTCGAGACCCAAGCCAATCTCGGCGCCTACATGTCGCTGTTCTCGTCGGCAACGCCGACCTACCTCTATGCGACGCTGCTGTCGGGCCAGTACAACATCCCCGCCATCCACGCCAATGTGAAGGCAATCTACACCAACACAGCACCCGTCGATGCCTATCGCGGGGCAGGGCGGCCGGAAGCGACCTTCGTCATGGAACGCATGATGGAGACCGCGGCCCGCCAGTTCGGCATCTCGCCGGCCGAGTTGCGGCGCAAGAACTTCGTCACCTCGTTCCCGCACCAGACGCCGGTCATCATGTGCTATGACGCTGGCGACTATGCGGCTTCGCTCGACGCGGCGATGAAGGCGTCGGACTATGCCGGCTTTGCCAAGCGCAAGGCCGCCGCCGCCAGGAAGGGCCTACTGCGCGGCATCGGCATGAGCTGCTACATCGAGGCCTGCGGCATCGCGCCATCTGCCGCGGTTGGTTCGCTAGGCGCCGGCGTCGGCCTTTGGGAAAGTGCCGAGGTGCGCGTCAATGCGGTCGGCACGATCGAGGTGCTGACCGGCTCGCACAGCCACGGCCAGGGCCACGAGACGACCTTCGCGCAACTGGTCAACGAGCGCTTCGGCGTGCCGCTTGATTCCGTCTCGATCGTCCATGGCGACACCGACAAGGTGCAGATGGGCATGGGCACCTATGGCTCGCGCTCGGGTGCGGTCGGCATGTCGGCGATCGTCAAGGCGCTCGACAAGGTCGAGGCCAAGGCCAAGAAGATCGCAGCACACCTGCTCGAGGCCGACGAAGGCGACATCATCATCGAGAACGGCACCCTGAAGGTCGCCGGCACCGACAAGAACGTGCCGTGGTTCCAGATGGCGCTCGCCGCCTACACCGCCCACAATCTGCCGGGAGGCATGGAGCCGGGATTGAAGGAGACGGCGTTCTACGATCCGTCGAATTTCACCTTCCCGGCCGGCTGCTACATCTGCGAGGTCGAGGTCGATCCGGAAACCGGCATGACCGAGATCATCCAGTTCGTCGCCGCCGACGATTTCGGCAACATCATCAACCCGATGATCGTCGAGGGTCAGGTGCATGGCGGGCTGGCGCAAGGCATCGGCCAGGCGCTGCTCGAGGGCGCCCACTATGACAACAGCGGCCAACTGCTGACCGCGAGCTACATGGACTACACCATGCCGCGCGCCAGTGACCTGCCTTCGTTCAAGGTCTCGACCTCGAACACGCCGTGCCCGGGTAATCCACTCGGCATCAAGGGCTGTGGCGAGGCCGGCGCCATCGGTTCGCCACCGGCGGTGATCAACGCCATCACCGACGCCATCGGCAGCAACGATCTTGCCATGCCGGCTTCGCCGTCCACAGTGTGGGCAGCGATCCGCGCGGCGAAACACTGAGGAGGAACGAGCATGTATTCGGTCAATTATCACCGCGCCGCCTCGGTCACTGATGCCGCCAAGCTGATCAAGACGGGTGACGCCAAGCTGCTTTCGGGCGGCATGACGCTGATCCCGGCGATGAAGACGCGGCTCGCCGCACCTTCCGACCTTGTCGACCTGTCGCGGATCAAGGAGCTGCAGGGCGTCAAGGTGTCGGGCAAGACCGTCACCATCGGCGCTGCCACCACGCATCACGCCGTTGCCAATGACGAGAAGCTGAAGAAGGCCTGTCCGGCGCTTGCCCATCTCGCATCGCTGATCGGCGATCCGGCGGTGCGCCACAAGGGGACGATCGGCGGCTCGATCGCCAACAACGATCCAGCGGCCGATTATCCGGCGGCGCTGCTGGCGTTGGGCGCCACCATCGTCACCAACAAGCGCCAGATCGCGGCCGACAAGTTCTTCAAGGGCCTGTTCGAGACGTCGTTGAAGGACGGTGAGATCGTCACCGCCGTCACCTTCACCGCGCCGGCCAAGGCGGCTTACGAAAAATTCCGCAACCCGGCATCGCGCTATGCCATCGTTGGCGTGTTCGTGGCCAAAGGCAAGGATGGCGTCAGCGTCGCCGTCACCGGCGCCGGCGACGACGGCGTCTTCCGCTCGAAGGAGATCGAGGCCGCATTGGCCAAGAATTTCGCGGCCTCGGCACTCGACGGCGTGAAAGTGCCGGCGAAGAATCTGATGACCGACATCCATGCCTCGGCCGACTATCGCGCCAATCTGATCGCGGTGATGGCCAAGCGGGCGGTGGCTGCCGCCAACGCCTGAGAAACTGTTTGGAAACTCTACTCTGGCGGCCATCTGATGGCGTTTTCTGCGCTTCCGGTGCTCACGGACCCAAATGTCCGCTGCGCTCCGGTTCTCGAAACCACCACCATATGACTCGCCAGAGCGAATTTCGAAACAGTTTCTGACACGATGAGTTGCAGACAAGGAAAGGGGCCCTCGGAGCCCTTTTTCGTGTGTGGTGGTCCTGTTGCTGATGGAATCGCCGCCGTGCAGCAATTCTCTGCTTGAAGCAATTCCGGCCGATACTTCGCCCGGAACTGTTCCGGCCGCGATCTCGCACTTGCACAAAGTGATATTGCACTGCAATATGAACTGGGGCGGGAATGCGAGCCGGGTTCGGCGTGTACCGCCGTGCCCTTTCGCATGCCTAATGCGAAAGGATCGGCATGACCGACATCTCCGCGACGCATGCCGTTCCATCCCGGTCCGCCGTCGACAGACCAGCCAGAACAAGACTGGCCTATCTCGACGGCTGGCGCGGCCTGTCGATCGCCCTGGTGCTGATCGGCCATTTCTTTCCCGTTCCCGGGATCAATCTCGGCGTGCTGGGCGTCGAATTCTTCTTCGTGCTCAGCGGCCGGCTGATGGGCGAGATCCTGTTCATCGAACGCTACCCGCTGAAGAAATTCTTCAAGCGCCGCTTTTCCCGCATCTATCCGGCGCTTCTGGTCTTCGTGGTCGTCGCGATGGTTGCGCTCTCCGGCACATTCATCGCCTTCAAATGGAAGGCGGCGCTGACGGCGCTGACATTCACCTACAATTATGCCGGCATTCTCGTGACGCGGGCAGGGGCGCTCGACCATATATGGTCGCTCTGCATCGAGGAGCACGCCTATATCATCCTGGCGCTGATCAGCGTCATCGTCTCAAGCCGCTCTCGCGTCGTCGTGCTGCTCCTGGCGCTGGCCTTTCTGGCCATGGCCAACGGCGCGGTTTCGTACTGGGTCTTCGGGATGGACTACGAAACCACCTATTGGCGCACCGACGTGCACATCGCGTCGATCCTGCTGTCGGCTTCGATCTGCCTGCTCAAGGCCGATGGCAGGCTGCCGGCGGTCTTGAGAGGCAAGCATGTGGCCCTGGCGGCATCGATCTGCGCCGTTCTGCTGTTCCTCGATCCGGTGCCGACGCCGATCCACTATCTCTTCGCAGTGCCGCTGCTGGCTCTGGCCGTCAATGTGCTCGATTTCAGCCCGCGCTATTTTTCCGGACTGCTGTCCTCCTGGCCGATGGCAACGCTGGGACTGTGGTCGTACTCGCTCTATCTGTGGCAGCAGCCGTTCTACAAATTCGTCTATGAGCAAGGCAGCGCGCCGATCCCGATGCTGGCCGGCGTCTTTGCCTGCGCGCTCTGCAGCTACTACCTGATCGAACGACCGGCACGCGAATGGCTTAACCGCAACTGGTGAATGCCGCCGGCCTCATCGAGGCGCTGCCTTTCGTGCCTCGAGATATCGGCGGAGACCGGCTTCGCCGCGCGGTGTTGTCCAGCGATGGTTCCAGGCGAAGGCCGGCCGCAGCAGCGGGGCGAGGAATTTGAGGATCGGCCTCAGCACCGTGACCTGCCAGGTCAATTGCACATGGGTGCCGGTGCCCGATGGCGACAATTCCGCCCGCCACAGCCCGTCGAAATCGCCGTGGGTTTTCACCACCACCAGGCGGCCGGGTATGAGCTCCGCCGCTTCGATGATGAAATTCAGCTCATAGGGCAGGGCGCCGCGAGCCCTGGCTCTTGCGCGCGAACCGATGGTCGCCTTGCCCTTGCTGTCGAGCGGCACCACTTCCTTGTAGACGTCGCCCCACCAGAGCGGCAGCAACTCGGCATCCGAGAGCACCTCCCACACTTCCTGCGGCGTGCCCTCGGGGATGTGCCAGCTTTCGTCGAAGCGGAAGACATTGCTCGGCACTGCATTTCCTCCGGTTGGTGGAAACACCTACATTAGCTTCAGCTTCTTTGTGTGGCCAGCGCAGCGGATCAGGAGCTTCAGCTTCTTTGTGTGGCCAGCGCAGCGGATCAGGCGGTGATCTGCCTGACGTAATAGCGCACCGCTTTCTTGCCGCCGTGGATCACCGCGTCACCGGCCTCAGTGAAGCCGAGTGCGGCGTGGAAGGCATCCGAGGCGGGATTGGGCGGGTCGGTGTTGACCTCGCAGGTGACCAGCGTGTGACCGGCGCGCGCGACATGGCCGAACAGATCCTGGTAGAGCCGGCGGGCATGGCCGCGGCCACGCGCGCTAGCCGCAACGACGACACGGTCGACATAGACGAAGCGCTCGTAGCGCTCGCGGAACCACAAGAAATTCGGGCTGTCGTAACGGGCGTCCTGGTCGAAGGTCATGATGAAGGCTTCGAGATCACCGATGCGGCGTGCATAGAACGCTTCGCCGAGCAGGAAAGACAGCCGCTCTGGCTCCAGCCACGACAGTTCGGCGGCGTGCTCATTGTTGAGCGTCAGGATCGCCGCTTCGTCTTCGGCCAGTACACGGCTGATCGGGGCAGGGGCTGCGCTCATGCCTTGGCTGCCTTGATGGTGGCCGCCACGAGGTCGGTGTCAGTCAGCGTGTTGCGATACTCGCGGTCGAGGTCGGAGCCACCCATGCCGACATGGGGATTTCGGTAGTTCATAGCGCTTGGCACATCCTTGAGGGCTGCGAAATGCATTTCGGACAGGCCGGTTTTGCTGCGCACGTCGGCGATGTTGTGCAAGTCCAGCCCACCGCAGCCGAGGATGACGATGCGGTCGCCGGCCTGCCGCACCAGATCCGCCAGGAGTGAAGCGCCTTCTACTGCCGTGTCACGCTGGCCGCTGGTCAGCACGCGGCCGACCTTGCTGCGGATCAACGCTTCCAACGCCTCGGCCGGGTCGCGCGTCATGTCGAAGGCGCGATGGCAGGTGACGTGCAAGGGGCCGGCGGCCTGCGTCAGTTCGCTCATGCGCGCTTCGTCAATAGTGCCGTCGGCGTTCAGGCAGCCGAACACCACGCCGGGCACGCCGAGCTCGCGTAGTGCCGAGACATCGGCCAGCATCGAGGCGTACTCGGTTTCGCTGTAGAGAAAATCGCCGCCGCGCGGCCGCACCATGACATGAAACGGCACGCTTGCCTGGTCGAGGGCGGCGCGCACCGTGCCAAGGCTCGGCGTGATGCCGCCTTCAACGAGGCTGGCACACAATTCGACGCGATCGGCGCCGGCAGCTTCTGCTGCCAGCAGGCCGTCAATGCCTTCGACACAGATTTCGATCAGCGGCAGGCGATTCTCTCTGGTCAAGGGGCGATCCAATCCATGATGTCGCCGACAGCCCTAGCATCGGGCCGGTTGGCGCGAAAGCACGAACAGCGCGCCGCCATTTGGGCCAGGCGGCATTTCCCCGCTTGACACTCTCATAACCATGGAGTTATGGATTAATCAATAGCCAAATGGTTATGGGTTTGTCGTCGGCAACATGGCGGCGCGGCCGGCATCCGGGCCGGTAAGACATGCCCTGACGAAACACTTCAAAGGAGAAAGACCATGCAAGCAAGGATCAAAAATCCGGTGGTACTCATTCCCGGATCCGTGCAGGCGCTGCTGGCGCTGGACAAGTCGACCGAGGCGGTCGACGTACCCTATGTCACACGCAAGCTCATCCATCTGCGCGCCAGCCAGATCAACAACTGCGCTGTATGCGTCGACATGCATGCGCGCGAACTGAAGAAGGCCGGCGAAAAGGACGAACGCATCTTTGCGCTAGCGGCATGGCGGGAGACGCCTTACTTCACCGATGCGGAACGCGCGGCGCTGGCGCTGGCTGAGGCCGGCACACGGCTCGCCGACCGGCCGGACGCGGTGCCGGACGATGTCTGGGACGAGGCCGCCCGGCACTATGATGAAAAGGCGCTAGCTGCCCTCGTCATCCAGATCGCGCTCATCAACGCCTTCAACCGGCTGAACGCCACGACACGGCAGATGGTCGGCGCCTGGGGTTAAGTGCTTGGCCAAGTGGTCGTGCGCGACGGTGCGGTGACACGTGGCGCGATACCAGGCAGCCGAAATGATGACGCTAACGGCTGTCTTAGTTTGTTCATCGCGCTGACCTACAAAGTGGCATCAACGATGGAGTGTGCCATGCCAATCGATACGTCAGATCTCAACCAACTCCAGGGCGCCTACAAGGCTGCGGTGGAGGAATGGATAGCGGCGATCAAGCTGGAAGAGGAACTCGCGTCTGTCAATCGTTCAATAGCCGAGATCGACAAATGGGAAGCGGCGCACTTCAAGGAAGATGAGGTGCGCGGCAAGGTTCTGGAATTGAAGAAAGAGTACGAAGATGCGTTGCGCAAGGAGCAATTCGGCTTCTGAAATTGTCGACTGAGCAAGGCACACCAGGGATATTTGCGCCACCATGTTCAGACGGGTGGTCAGAAGCCTTACCAACATTCCTGGGCACATTTGTCGACATGTCGAACGTATCCTGGGCGGCCAAAGCTACTGGCGCAGTTCCGTGTTCTTGGCGCCTTCCTCGACCTGATCGATCACCAGCAGCTTCACCGGACCATCGCCGATATTGGTGGCCTGATGCCACTGGCCGATCATTTCAACGATGAAATCGCCAGTCTTGTAAGTGTTGCTGTTGCCGCTCTCGACATTGGTGACCTTCAGCGTGCCGGCCTGGACATAGGCGTAGCGCGGGAAGGGGTGTCTGTGAACAGGCAAGGTCGCGCCCGGCGCGATGTCGTAGGTCGACGCCAGCACCTGCACGTTCTTCTGCGGCAGCGTGATCGGCTGGCCGGACGCCGTCGTCGTGCGTGATGCCAGTGGCGTCACCACGACAGGCGTGCCGCTGCTGTCCAGCGCCCAAGCCGGGTTTACGGAAAAGGCCGCTGTGAGCAGTAGCACCGACACCAGAATTTTTCGCATGATTCGCTCCAACCGTGGTGTCAGCATCGCGCGGTAGTCATCTGCTAGCAAGGTAGCGTTGAGCGCGCGGTTCAATGGACCTCGTGCGGTGCGGCAGAGTTGGGCTAGCGGCCAAGAGCGAGTCGGCGATGAATGCGGCTGCTGGCGGCGGCCTAGCCAGGTCAGCCTCGCAACAGCCAATGCTAATATAAGGTTCGAGTCGTTACCACAGGAGGTTTCAATGGTTTCCGCAATCGCAAATCAGCATCGGCAAGTACCGGAAAAACAAACGGCAGTGGGAAAGCCGGAAACGAGCGATGGATTTTCACGAGGCCGCAGCGCAGACGCCGTGGGACATCTCGCCAAAATTATGGTTGCCGCAACCGGCGACGTGGATGCTGGTGCGCAAGGTCGCGCGGCATCCAAGATCGCCAGGATGGACATCACAGTTTTGACGCCACCACCTGAAGAACCATCAGTGGAGTAAGATAAGCCGTTTCGGGCGCTTCGGGCCGCGCTCGTCATCAGCGGCATGCGACCCGATCATGAGCTATGCGACGGCTCTCAGCGGCGGCTCCGCCAACGTCCCCAGGCCTGCGCATCCCGAGCAGGCGATCGTCTTTCCGGGGCAACCGGTCCGATGCGTCCCTTGCGGGCAGCAATGCCCGTTTGACGCCGACCATTTGGAGCAGTCGAAGACCCTGCCGCTGCCATGACAGCGCAGGCATTCCATATCTGAAGTCATCGCCAATTCTTGCCCAACCAAAACGCACTACCCCCACGCCGCAAGTAGCAGGAATCATTGCGCTTTCAAGCACAGCGCCCTGACTTAAATTGGGTGGATTGATGATGCGGGGAGAGACGGCCGGCGTCGACTGGGGGGCCGGTTGAGCGGCCTAAGCCTTGGAAGATCAATCCACGCCTGCAACGGCGGGCTGTTGCCCGGCCGTCATTAAGGTCATCGTGATGAGCTTCCTCGCCTCGATCCGCTTAAGGCAATGATCGGGAATATCTGGCCACGTCGCCTTGGCGCATTCTTTCTCCGTGACCGCGACGGATGTCTCCGGCTGCACGTTCGCGGCCTGCGTAGCGGTGGATGACGCGAAGAGAACCGTCTGAGTCAGCAGAGCCGATAAGGCGGCGACCTGGAACAGCACAGCAGCAAGGGCGATCTTTTTGAGCATGCCAGAGAACGCTCTTCAACGGTCCCGGTTCCTCCAGCTTTCAGTTTTCGGCGCCCTAGCGGGAACAAGAGACGCGGATTCCGGTTAAATGGATTATGCCAAACAAGATCAAGGAACCGCCACCGAAGGCCGAACCGAAGAAGGCAGATCCCCGGCGTCGCGACAAAGAAGCACCGCCAGAGCTTGAACACGTCGATCCGCCACCGCGAGACGTGCGAGAGGCACCGGTACCCAATCCAAATGGCGACAAGAAATCCTAACGAGATCGCCGAAGCCGAAGGCCAGGCTACATGCCTGCTACGCGACAACGCCGTAGCCCCGGTGTCGTGATGTCATAGACGAGTGCGCTGGATCAGCGGAAACGATTCACCCGCGAAAGGCGGCGGGTCCGGCCTTTTGAGGCAACCTAAGGACTTCCGATTCCGTAGGCATGCGGTAAATCAGCCCTTTTGGGTGATCGACTGAAGGTCTCATAGCTTTGAAAAATTTGGCTCCCCGGGCCGGATTCGAACCAGCGACCAACCGGTTAACAGAGGTTTCCTATAGCACTCCCACGCATCAGCCTGCGACACACCGAAACTCTCAACCCCTTGCACCGCAAGGCATCTGCTTGTTACACCATGCCGCACCTTGTCGCAATACGTAGTGACAAAGCGCGCCGGTTTGTGTAGATCATTGTGTAGATCACGCGAACCGGTTTCTCGGGGGACGCTATGCCGACCGTCGAACTGACGGACAAATTCATCCAGGCCGCCAAGTGTCTCTCCGGCCGGAAGACCGACTATTTTGATACCATAGTGAAGGGTCTGGTGCTCCGCGCTTCATCGGGCGGGCAAAAGACATGGTATGCGGTGTATGGCCCGCCGGCGAAGCGGCAATGGCTCAAGCTCGGCACCTATCCGGAAATACCGCTCGGCACCGAAAAGGGAGCCCGCCAGCGCGCGAAGGACACGCGCGCGAGGGTTGGCGACGGCGGCGACCCCGTCGCCGACAAGAAGGCGCTCGCGGCTTCGCAGACTGTCGCCGACCTGGTTGAGAACTATGTCGCCCGTCGAGCTTCCACGAAGCGCTCGGCCGACGAGATAGCGCGCCGGCTCCGCAAGAACGTCAAGGACGTGATCGGCGACGTCAAGCTGGCGGAGCTGCATCGGCGCGATCTCACCAAGTGCATCGACGCCGTCAAGGACCGCGGCGCCCATGTTGAAGCAAATCGAGTTTTCGAGGACCTCCGCGCCATGGTGCGCTGGGCGAGGGGCCGCGGGGATCTCGATGAAAACCTCGCTGAAGGGATGTCGAAACCAACCGAGACGGCCGAACGCGATCGCGTCCTCCCCGCCGACGAGATCAAGACGATGTGGGCGGCGTTGCCGGAAGCAGATATGCGCGAAAGCACCCGGAGGATCATCCGGCTATGCCTGATCACTGCGCAGCGGGTTGGCGAGGTTGCCGGGATGATGGTCGATGAACTCGAGCTCGATACCGCCGTCTGGACCATCCCGCCTGAGCGCTCCAAAAACAAACGCGAGCATGTCGTCCCCCTGTCGGCGATGGCCGTCGCGACTATCCGCGAGCAACTGGCCGACGTGAAGGCGCTGGCTGAACGCAAGGGCCGGGAGGTACCGGTATTCGTGTTCCCTGGGCCCGGCGCGCGAGCTCCTGTCACCGGCTCATCGATCCCGAAGGCTATCAAGCGCGAGGAGGTCACCAAGCGCGGCCTCACCACGATCATGGGAATCGCGCCTTGGACACCTCATGACCTTCGCCGATCGGCCGCGACTGGCATGGAGGAGCTCGGGATTTCGCCCTTCATCGTCGGCCACGTCCTGAACCACGTCAGCGCTACCAGGGCCAGCATCACCTCGAAGGTCTACGCTCGCTATTCATACGATAAGGAGAAGCGGCACGCACTGGACCTGTGGGCCGATCGGCTGACCGGCCTCGTGGCCGGCGGCACCAGCGTCGTGTCGATCGGCGCGAGGAGCGCGGCGTGACCTCCGAAAAGCCGTTCAAATACACTTTCGATCAGCTCGCCGCGATAGCTGATACACTTGACGTCGACGAGGATCACCATGACTGCAGATACGTCGAACGCGTAGTGGGCGAGTGGAAGGCCTACACTGAAGACGATGTGCGAGCCGAACTCGCTCGCAATGCAAAGATCGCGGACTTGGCGGAGCAGCTGCTTGACGAGCTCGAGCCCGAGAATGATTTTGATATCGACGAGCACTTCTCCGAAGGCAAGCCAGCCACCTTGGTCGGTCATCTGGTCTCACTGCTAAATTTCGTGGAACAGGTCTCAGACCTTCATCCACCACGGAAAGGAAGACGTCCTCAGATCCCATCTGCGCTGTCGGCGCGCCTCATTGAGTTTTGGGAGAATTCCGGGCGGCGTGTCAGTCGTTCATCGAAGGTTGACGATGAAACCGACGAGCAGACCCCAAGCGGTCCCTTGGTGAGATTCTTGCTGGCCTCGTGCTCACCAATCTTGGCGCCTCCACCGACCGCAGACGCAGCGGCCTCGGCGATCCGAACTTATCAAAAAGCCAGTGGTGAGCATGGTGAAATGGCCACCGAAGAGCAGGTCATTTCCGCCATTGTGACAGACCGCACTCACTGAGCTTAATTGAGTGTCGCCAAATCAAGGAGCGACACCATGAACGCAACTCACCAACAGGACGAACTGGTCGACGAGGCAGCGGCATGCCGCTTGATCGGTGGCAGCAGCACTCCGATCCATCGCTCGACCCTCTGGCGCGGCATTAACGCCGGCCGCTACCCGAAGCCGCTGAAGATCAGCGCGAGCACCAACCGCTGGCGTGCCAGTGAGCTCGCCGCCGTGATTGAAAAGGCGGCCGCGGCGCGCAACGAGGTGGCGGCATGACGATCGCCGCCGGCGCCGTCCTCTTCCTGGCTGCAGCGCTCCTCCGGACCCGCTACGGCCGGCTAACGCTCGCCCTGTCGCTCTTGCGCGCCGGCAACGTGCTCATCGAGGCTGCTGAGCGGGCCATGGGGCCGCAGCGATGACAGGCGCCGCAGAACCGGAGATCCCGGTCAAGCTTGCCGAGGCGGCAAAGTGGCTCGCCGAGACACCGCGCGCCGGTCGCGGCAGCGCCGTGCCTGAAATGCAGCAGCGGTTCGGGCTCTCTGTGGCTGAGGCCTGCGAGGTCTGTCGCCTGAACAATTTACGCCTTGCGAGGGCAACGTGACGAAGCGCGACTGGTCCCGCGACGCCGATCGCCAGCGCATCACCCGCCAGGGCGCTGAAAGCGCCGGCCGGCCTCGTGGTGGCGCCCGAAAGGAAGCTAATGCGGCGGAGATGGTTTCACGCGTGCTGCGATGTCGCTGCGGCCATAGAGGCCGCATCGAGTTGCCGGCCGAGTTGTTGGCGGGAAAACGCTTCAAATGCTCGCAATGCGGCCGACGGGTTAGCTGATCGTGAGCGCGGGCACTGTGAGTTTTGCCAGCAATGAACGTGTCGCGAGATGCGCGGCCTGGCTCGTCAGGACACCGGCATCGCAGCGCCCGCCGGCGAGCGTCTATATCAACGTTTTGAGAGACTATTTTGGGTTGTCCTCGGCGGAGTTAATCCTCGCTGAGAAGGAAGCCGATCGGCTGCGCCGGGAAGAGCAGTCGAGATGACGTCTGGCCCGGCGCCGTGGTTTCGCACCTTCCCTTCGGAAGTTCTCGCCTCAACGCGAGGATTGAAGCCGTCGGATGTCGGGATCCTGCACCTTCTGGAGTGCATCCTACACGAGCGCGGCGAGCCTATTCCGGAAGACCACGACATGCTCGCCAGGCGATGCGGAGCGACCAAGTCGACCTTCGCGAACGCCCTCGAAACGCTTGTCTCGATGAAGAAAATTACCCGACGCGATGGCTGTCTCTGGAGTGATGACGTCCAGGCCGAACATGAGTTTCGCGCGGAGAGATCATCGAGTGCGAAAACTGCGGCGAATAAACGATGGGGAAAAACCGAAGGAAAACAACGACGCTCCGATGCGAAAGCAATGCCATACCAGAGTCAGAGTCAGAAGGCAGGCTTTCAGCCTGCCGTTCTGTCGCGCTCGACATTGACTGTTGAAGGGGACACTCGACCTACGGTCGTGTCCCCTACCACACCACGATCAGACGATGGCTTCAATCACGAGCCGTGGAATCAAGGCGACGACGGCCCCGACGAATACGACGGTCCTGAAGAGGGAGACGATTATGTTCCACTCTAACGCCTCAGAAGTCGCCATCGCCCGACGGATCGCGAGGCGGTGGATTGTCCAAAGTGTCGATCAGACGATCGGCGAGAACTCGGTAGCGTCTCGCGTCATCGGCTGTAATGGCGGCATGAGGATCGTGCGCCGCGGCATTCCCGATCGCAAACAAGTCGTCCAGGAGTTTCGACGTGCTTTCGTCGATGACCATGTGCTTGCGAAGCATGCGCATCGTGCCGCGCGCCCCGCCGAAAGTCCTGTAACCCGCGCGTGTTCCTGCTCTGCCGACCGCCTCTTCTGCCTCCCGACGGATTTCCATCAACGCGGTTCTCGGCGAGATCGCCACCAATTGCTCAAATCTCGACAGCTCTTCAGGTGTTGCAGGTGCAGGCTCCTGTGGTGGCGCCGGCAACCTCTCGACCACGATCTCAGCGTCCTCGAGTCTCCGGTGAAACGAGATTTCGGTGTCCTTGTGCTTCAAATGCAGCCGCGGCAAGAGCGGTCTAATCTCGCCTCGAAACAACCAGACCGCAGTGACCACCGCCGCCGGCCAGGCGAGCGATGTGATCGAGCCGATCACCGAAGCGAAAAAATCGAGGTAGTTCATCGTCGTCCCCCAAGCCCCACCCTACATCGCGCCTCCTTGCGAGCAGGGTCAAGAGGCGGCCCCGCAGGGGGGAGGGTCAAGACCTACAGCCAAGAGGGTTTCTACCGCTTGGTGTCCCACGTTCGGATTTTTTTTCCGCACCACCGAAAAACAGGACTCTCCCGATGGAAATGAGCAAACGAAAGGCCAGGCCGAAGGCCAGGAAACCGCAGAAACCCGCGGCTTTGACGACGCCACCCAGTTGGATGACGGCGGCGGGAAAACGCCTGTACGGCGAGCTGATCGCTATCCAAATCGAGTATTCAGGCAAGATTTCCCGCGCGAAAGCTGACGAAATCGCGGACTTCGTCGACGTGCGAACGCGCGCCGACACGTTGCGTCGTCTGTTCCGGGTAGAGGCTCGAAAAAAGGACAACGTCTCCCAGGTCATGGCTATCGGCCGTGAGATATCGTCGACCACAGCAACGGCACGGAAGCTCGCCCACGGCATCCAGTTCGAGGTCGACGAATGACCGCCCGCCGCCGTGTCACTCCGACCCCGCTCGATCCCGCTGAAATCCCCGCGGCCGCCGGCGCCTGGTTCTCGCCACCGGTGATGATGGCGAGCGCTGCGCACTCGAAGGCCTACCGCGAGCGGCAGCGTTCCCGCGCACTCGCCTGCAAGGTCGAGGTTCCATTGCGTCTGCGCGAGTGGCTAATCGAGACAGGCCGGCTCGCCGAGGCATCGGGTGACGATCCGGCGAAGGTAGCGGCGGCGATCGAGCGGCTTGTCAGCGAAATTTTCCGTCACGCGGTGACGAACCGGCGTCCGAAAGAGAGGTAAAGCAGGCCTCGAAATGAGGACTTAAGGATGCTGAAGTTGGTGAAGCCGATGAGCGACGTGACCCCGATCGAGCGGTTTCGCGACCGGTTGGCGCTTCCCGCGAAAAGCAACCTGCTGCGGCTGGCGGAACAGAACTATGTGCGCCTGCGTGCGGACCGCCAGGCGGTCACCGATCGAATTGCCGCCATGGCAATCAAGGCCAGAGAGCCGCATGCGACTGTCGATCAGCGCCAGATGGCTACTCTTCAGGCCGAACTAGATGCGTTTTCCAAGCCGCTGGCGGCAGCGCGCTCCGAGCAGGACCGGCGCCGGCGAGAGCATTCGCAAAGGGTGCGCGAGCAGCAGGGCGGCACGATCGCGGAATTTGTCGCCGCGATCAACCAGCGCTTGGATGAGCTCGAGGAACTCGTAGGCGTCGGTTCATCCGCGAATGTCGAGGCCCTGGCCGACGGAATCGAACTGCACGGCGCAATTGGGCGCACGCCGGCGATGCACGACGCGATTTATCACCTTCGCCGGATCCTACGCGGTCCGGGCGGAGGTGTTTCATGAAATCCCCCACGCGCGGATCATTGCGGGCGACCAATGGGCGCGTCCAACAGCAGATCGACGGTCTCCGGCGCGCGTCGGGTGTTTGTGCTTCCGGCCAAGATCGTCAACGCCCCGAGTGCGAGTCGGTAAAATTTGATGACCCGGCGAACGGCTCGACTACCGCGCACCCATTAGCTCCTATCCTGGTGGGTGCGCGGCATGCCGAGTCCATCGTCACCGCAAAATTGGCGCAGATCCGGTTCGAACTTCTTATGGGAAAGCCAAGATGACGTTGCCGGCGCTTGAGGATCGGCCGCGTCGCGAGGCCGCGCTCGAAATCATGCGGAAAGTCGGCGCCGCTCCGGCTCTCGCGCCGACCATCGCCGGCATCTCTGAGGCGGCGCGCAACGCCGTCGCGGCCGGTTATCGTGACGTCAGTGTCCAGATCGAGTCGTTGCCGGATGGCAGTGCAAAGCTCAGCTTCCGGGCGGTGCGATGACCAAGAACCGTCCGAGGCTTGCCGCGGCGCGGCGCATGATGGCCAAGCTCGTTGCGGCCGCTCCGGTCGCGATCAGGCGCGGCGACGAGCTGCGGCTTGACCTCGAGGGGCCAATCGGCGACCGGGATCCGAAAACAGGCAAGGGAATCTTTGCCGCCCCGATCGAAGCCGCGCTCAAGGCTCATTCCGACGCACAATTTGTCGAGATTACCATCGACAGCGCCGGCGGCGCCCTCGATGAAGCGATGAAAATCTATCGCGCGCTGCGCGCAGCGCGCGGGTTCGTGACAACGACTGCCGGCTCCCAATGCTCGTCGGCGGCGTCGTTGATCCTGATGGGTGGCGATCTCCGGATGGCTTATGCCAAGTCCCAGATCTTGCTGCACGGCGTCGAGATCAAGGGTCCGCCTGAGTCTGAACGGCAACGCTGGACCGCCGAGAAATACACGAAATTGGCGCAGTACATCGAGCGGTCCGACAAGGAGATCGTCGATATCTATGCGAAGCGCGGCTTCTTCGGCCGCGAGTGGTTCGAGCGCGAGCTGAAGAACGAAAACCCGCTTCGAATCGAAACGGCACAGGCCTGCGGCATCATCCACTGCTTGGCAGGCGAGGAGAGCCGCCACGCCCGGACATTTGGGCCTGGCATCCGATGATCTCGATATCCGCCAGCCAGCTGCTCGCCGCCGCCCGCGCGCGTATGACGCCGGCCGATGTCCGTCCCGAACCATGCACCGGCACTTCCGACCGCAACACGTCAACAAGATGAGGGCAGCAGCATGACGTTCCCCATGCCTACGTTTTCGCCAACCGTCTCCACCACTCCACCGCCGCCGGCTTCCAAACAGGCGATGCTTCCAGCCGGAACATTCATCAACAGCAACGGCCCGCGTCAGTCCATGACGCCTGGCGGTTTCATCAATGAGACTTAGACCCGCTCCAAGGAGGGACCACGCATATGATGCTCATCAATCCGTTTGTATTTTCAACGCCACCAACGCCGCCGCCAGCGCTTAAGCAAGCCCAGGTGACGCCCTCGGTCTATGTCAACAGCTCCGGCCCTCGGCAATCGATGTTGCCCGGCATTTTCATCAACGAGGCCTGATCATGACCATACGCTATGTGCGCTCCGCAGCCGCTGGTTCCGCCAACGGCACAAGCTGGGCCAACGCCTATACGACGATCACGTCGGCATTTGCTGCCGGCGCTGCCGGTGACACCTATTATGTGTCGGAAGATCATGCGGAATCAACGGCGTCAAATGTTGCGCCAAACTCAAAGGGAACATTGGCAAATCCGACGTTTGCTATTTGCGTTGATCACACCGGTTCAGTCCCGCCTGTAGTGGCCGACCTTCGCACGACGGCGCAAGTCAACACGACCGGCTTTTCAAACGCGATCTTCTTCAACGGATCAACCGTCTATTATGGGATCATCTTTACGTCGGGCAGCGCTTCAATCACTTTGGCGAGTAGTTCTGCCATTACACAAAAATTCATCAACTGTTCGCTTCGAATTGCAGGCGGCAATTCCAGTGACGCCCTTCAAACGAGCGCTGGCGTTGGTCAGCGGATTGAATTGATCAATACAACAGTCTCGTTTTCTAGCGGCTTTCATACAATAC
>NZ_RZRQ01000160.1:0-13516 GCF_003997785.1 Mesorhizobium sp. M7D.F.Ca.US.004.01.2.1
GGACCTACGGCGCCAGCCATCTGATGCGGGAGCTGGCGAAGGCCGATCTGATCTAAGCCGGCTTTCGCCCCGGATCGCCATCAACACAATTTTATGCGGAATCCGGGTGACTAAGGACGCAATCCGCTCCAAGATCGCGGCGCGGTCGGGGGGCCGTCCGTATGTCCGATTCGCCGATACTGTTGGTGCGCAACGTTGCCAGGCGCTTTGGCGGCACGGTCGTGCTCGAAGACATGAACCTTGCGGTCGAGCGCGGCTCGATCCACGCGGTGGTCGGCGAAAGCGGCGCCGGCAAATCGACGCTGATCAAGGTGCTGGCAGGCATCGTCCGGCCGGATAGCGGCACCATCGAGTTTGACGGCAAGAAGGCGACGATCAGCAGCCCCAATGCGGCGCGAAAGCTCGGCATCGGCGTCGTCCTGCAGCAGCCCGGGCTGTTTCCGGAGCGCCCGGTGCTCGCCAATCTGTTCGTCAATCGCGAACCGCTGCACAATGGACTGATCTCGCGGCGCGAAATGGAGGCGCGCAGCCGTGACCTGCTTCGCCAGCTTGGCCTCGCCGTCGATGTTCGCGCCCCGCTCGGCGATCTCGGGCCAGGTGAGCGGCAACTGATCGCGATCGCCCGCGCGCTTCTGGAAAACCCGAGACTGCTCATCCTCGACGATCCTCATTCGGCGCTCGACCGGCGCGGGACAGATCGGCTGTTCGCGGTGCTGCGAGGGCTGAAGGCCAAGGGCATGAGCATGCTCTACGCCTCGAACCGGCTGGAGGATGCGCTGGCCATTGCCGACCAACTGACGGTCATCCGTAGCGGCCGCGACGTGCTATCAAAGGCGCGGCAGGAGCTGACGACATCGGAGGAAGCGATGATCGGCCAGTTGCGCCAGTCGTTGTTTCCGCTGCCGCTCAAGGCCATGCCGACGCTTGCCGGCACGCTGCGGCCGCAGCTCGCGGTTTCGGGGCTTGGCGGCGGCAAGCTGAACGAGGTCAGTTTCACGGCGCGCGCGGGCGAGATCGTCGGCCTTGCCGGGCTTGCCGGCTCCGGCGTGTCGGACCTGCTTGCCCTCTTGTTCGGACAGCAAAAGGCGCGCGTGGGCAGAGTGCGCTTCCCGGACGGGGACGGACTACCGAAGACCCGCACGGAAGCGGCGCGGCGCAGCATCTGCATGATTTCAGGCGAGCGCGGCAACGGGCTGATGCAAGACAAGTCCATCGCCTTCAACCTGGCGAACGTCGTCGTCGGCTCACGCGACTGGGGGTCGCGCTGGTATTCACCCGTGATGGCGGTCGCGCGCGCCGCGCGGCAGATCGAGGCGCTGCGCATCAGGTCCGCTCCGGAGACGCCGGCGGGCTCGCTGTCGGCCGGCGGCCAGCAGAAAGTGATCATCGCCAAATGGCTGGAAATCGGCCCGCAAGTGGTGCTGCTCGATGAGCCGGCGCGCGGCATCGATATCGGTAGCAAGCAGGAAATCTACGCGTTGATCCGGCAGATGGCGGCCAGCGGCTGCATCGTGCTGCTGCATTCGAGGGAGTTGTCCGAGCTGACCGGCTTGAGCGATCGCATCCTTGCCTTCCACCAGGGCCGGCTCGCGGGCGAGATCGCCGGCCCCGACATGGATGGCGGGAGGCTGCTGCAGCTGATCGCGGCGGGCGCGGCAGAGGGCGAAGGCCGACAGATCAAGCTGGAGAGCGTTGCATGACCAGAACCGATACCGCACCGCCTTTGGCCGGATCGGCGAACCGTAGGCCGGGGCGCCGCATTCGGCTACCGGCTGAGACCGGTGCCGCCGTCGGGCTCGCCGCCATGCTCGGGCTGCTCGGCTGGCTCCAGCCTTCCTCCGTCGATGCAGCCAATCTGTCGTCACTGCTGGAGCAAGCCGCCCTGCCCGGCCTGCTGGCGATCGGCATGGTGTTCGTGCTCACCATGCGCGAGATCGACCTCTCGGCCGGTGCGGTGTTCCATCTCACGGCAACCTTCACAGCCCTGCTCGTGGTTGCCGGAATGAACCCCTGGCTCGCCGCCCTGGCGGGTATCGCGGCCGGCGCCGGGCTCGGCCTGATCAACGGCCTTCTGGTGATCGCGCTGCGCCTGCCAGCTCTGCTGGTGACGCTCGGCACGTGGTGGATGATCCAGGGCCTGTCACTGGTCGTCGGCAAGGGACAGACAATCGCGCCGCCGGGCGCGGATGGGAGTGTCTTGGCCACGCTGTCGGGTAAGGCGTTTGTCATTGTGCCGGTGACAGGCATCGTCTTTGTCGTGCTGGCGATGGCAATGCATGTCGTGCTTCACCGCACCCGCTTCGGCTACCGGGTCCAGGCCGTGGGCAGCAATCCGCGGGCTGCCGCCTATGCCGGCATTCCAACAGACAAGGTCAGGGTGCTGACGCTGGTGCTGATGGGTGCGATGGCTGGGCTTGCCGGCGTGATCCATCTCGGCGCCCAGGGCGCCATTGCCCCCGGCGACGGCGGCACTTTCGCACTGCTGGCGATCACGGCGGCCATCATTGGCGGCACATCGCTTTCGGGCGGCAACGGCAGCGTCATCGGTGCCGTGATCGGCATGCTGGTCCTGCAGGCAATACTGAGCGCCATGACCTTGCTTGGCGTGGATGCCATCTGGGCCGCCTTCGCCACCGGTGCCCTGATTGTGCTTGCCCTCGCGATCGACAGGCTGGTCAATCTCTGGCGCAACCGGCGCGCCGGACACGGTGAAGACAATCTGCTCGGCTGAGCCTCGACACCAATTATCCGACAGTCGGAAAATCACCTGAACTGATGCAATCTGATGGGAGCATTGATGGCGCCTCGTCAGACGACAACTACATCTGCAGATGGAGGCTTGCCATCCGCCGAAAAAGGGAATGCTCTGACGCATTCAACCGGCGCTGGCAAAAGACGCAATCCGGCGGTCGCCGGAACACAAGGGACGGATTCGGAACTGACCATCTACAAACGGGAGGAAATCAAATGCTGACACGGCTAAGACTCGTTCTATACGGCCTGTTGGTGGCGCTGATGGTGATACCAGCAGCGGCACAGGCCAAGACGTTCTACTGGATTTCGCATGGCGGCCCGGCCGACCCGGTCTGGACCTACTTCCTGGCCGGCGCCAAGCAATGGGCCAAGGACACCGGCAACACCGTCAACACCTCGTTCCACAATGGCGATGTGGCCTCGCAACAGGAGGCGGTTCGCGCCGCCCTCTCCGCCAAGGCCGATGGCATCGTCACCACGAGCCCCGATCCGGGCAGCCTTGTCGAGATCGTCAAGGAAGCGCGTGCGGCCAACATTCCGATCATCAACTTCAACACGCCTGACCCGAAAGCCAATTTCAACGCCTATGTCGGCGGCGACAACGTCACCTTCGGCAAGCACTGGGCGCAGTATCTGGTCGACAAGGGCCTGGTGAAGAAGGGCGACTTCGTCTGGATGCCGGTCGAGATCCCCGGCGCCACCTATGGCGTCCAGGAAGAGGAAGGCATCAAGAGCGTCTTCGGTCCGCTCGGCATCACCTATGAAATCACCGAAGCGACGCTCGACCAGGCCGAAGTGATCAACCGCATGGTCGACTACCTCACCGCCAACAAGGCCAAGGTCAAGGCGATCATCGGCCTCGGCGACCTCGTCACCGGCTCGATCAAGCGGGTGTTCGACCAGGTCGGCGTCAAGCCGGGCGAAATTCCGGTCGTCGGTTGGGGCAACTCGCTCGACACCACCCAGGAAGTGCTGAACGGCTATGTCAATGCCGGCCAGTGGCAGGACCCGCAGGCGACCAGCTATGTCGCGCTTTCGCTGGCCAACATGGCGGCCAGCGGCATTCCCCCGGGCTTCAACGTGATCACCGGCGCGCTCTACGAAAAGGACACGGCCGCGGTCTACGACAAGATCCTGTCCGGCAAGTAAGATCCCAAACCCAAGCAGTCGCGATCGCCCTGGCGGTCGCGACTGGCTTCTCCATTCGCCGAGCCTTTCGCACGCCTATGTGCAGGTGTCAGCCAATCCCCATCATGTCGCGGGTTATCAGTGGAAAACCATTCCCTCATCCAACGCCTGATCGCGCGGCCCGAGTTCGGCCCCTTCGTACTGCTCGTCGTCGAGATCGCCGTCTTCTGGAGCTTCAATCACGACTTCCTGTCGCCGCAGAACATCTCCAACACGCTGGCCTTCACGGTCGAGCTCGGCCTGATCGCGCTGGCGATGACGCTGTTGATGACGTCGGGCGAATTCGACCTGTCCGTCGGTTCGCTGTTCGGTTTCTCGCCGGTGCTGATGTGGACGCTGTTCAACAGCGGCCTCACTTCGCTTGAGGTCGGCTTTGTCGCCGCGCTGCTGGTTGCCGCCCTCATCGGGCTGGTCAACGGCTGGTTCGTGACGCAGCTCAAGATCCCGTCCTTCCTGGTGACGCTCGGCATGCTGCTGGTGGTGCGCGGCACCGCCCTTTTCGTCACCGACGGTTTTCCGCAGCGCACCTGGAGCGCCGAGGGCAGCTGGCTCGCCAACATACTGGTCGGCGACTTCTTCATCGGGCCGTTCCGCATCTACATGTCGCTGTTCTGGTTCATCGCCGCGGCGATCGCGCTCGGCTATGTGCTGACGCAAAGCCGCACCGGCAACTGGATCCAGGCGGCCGGAGGCAACCCCAGTGCTGCGCGCGCGCGCGGCGTCAATGTCAGCGGCGTCAAGATCGGTCTGTTCGTGCTGTCGTCGGTCATGGCCTCGCTCGCCGGCGTCATCTCCTCGCTGCGCACGTCGGCAGCCAACCCCAACAGCGGCACCGGCTATGAGCTCGAAGTCATCGCCATGGTGGTGATCGGCGGTACAGCACTTACCGGCGGGCGCGGCACGATCATCGGCACCGTGCTCGGCATCCTGATCCTGCGCGTCATGCGCAACGGCATCGTGCTGATCGGCGTGCCCGGCCTTGCCTACAACATCTTCATCGGCGCGATCATCCTTGGCATGATGGCGCTGCATTCATGGCTGGAACGCCGGCATCAGGCGGGGACTTGAACCATGGCCGAGCCGCTGATCCGCATGCAGAACATCCGCAAGTCCTATGGCCGCGTGCAGGCGCTGGAGGATGCCAATTTCCACGTCAATGAACAGGAGATCGTCGGCCTGCTCGGCGACAATGGCGCCGGCAAGTCGACGCTGATCAAGGTGCTTTCGGGCGCTGTTCCGCTGACCAGCGGCGACATCTTCATCCGCGGCAAGAAGGTGAGCCTGCGCAGCACCAGCGACGCCATCGCCCACGGCATCGAGACGATCTACCAGGACTCGGCACTGGTCACGCAACTGTCGATCGCCCGCAATCTGTTCCTCGGGCGCGAACCGATCAAGCCACCGCGCTTCCTCAACCGGATGGACCAGGACGCGATGAACAATGTCGCCCGCGACCTGCTCAAGCAGGTCGGCATCTCGAAGAATATCCCGCCGACGACGCCAATCGGCTCGCTGTCAGGCGGCGAGCGCCAGGCAGTGGCGATCGCGCGCGCCATGCATTTCGACAGCGACCTGATCATCTTGGACGAGCCGACCAACAATCTCGGCGTCGCCGAGACGCAGGGCGTGCTGAGTTTCGTGCGCAGCGCCCGCGATTCCGGCCACTCCTGCATTTTCATCGCCCATAACATCCACCATGTCTTCCAGGTGGTCGACCGCATCGTCGTCATGCGCCGGGGCAAGGTGGTCGCCGACGACATCGACCCGAAGAAAACCAGCGTGGCGGAGGTCGAACGGATCATCACCGGCATGTCGGACAAGGAAATCCGCGATGCCATCGCCGATGGCAAGCCATCGCACTGACTATCGGGTGATGGGTGGCAATCATCCGTCACCTCAAAACGCATCGCTCGTCTGGCGCAGCATCGCATCGGCGCATAGGGTCGCGGCATGAAAGCCACCGTCTCGGATATCGCTCGCAGCTGCGGGCTGTGGGTTGCGGCATGAAAGCCACCGTCTCCGATATCGCTCGCAATTGCGGGCTGTCGACCGCAACGGTCGACAGGGTGCTCAACAACCGGCCAGGTGCGAGTGCCGCCAACCGGCAGCGCGTCTTGGAGGCGGCCAAACAGGTCGGCTATCTGCCGGTCGCCGATCAGGTGACGCTGCCCTCGCGGCCCGCCCATCTCGAATTCCTGCTGCCGATCGGCAGCAATGCTTTCATGCGCGATCTCGCCGGGCATATCGAGGATTATGCCGCGCGCCTGCCGCTCGTCGCCTCGTGCCGGATCCACAACCTCGCCGGAATCTCGCCGAGCGCGCTGCAGACAGCCGTCGAAAACCTCTCGCTCAGGGCCAATGGCGTCGGTGTCATCGCCGTCGACCATCCTCGCACGCGCAACATCCTGCGCGACATCGTCGACGCCGGCATGCGCCTGGTGACGCTGGTGTCCGACGTTCCGGCGGCACCGCGCTCGGCCTATGTCGGCATCGACAACCGGGTCGCGGGACGAACGGCGGCGCTGTTGATGGGACGCTTCCTTGGCGGCCGCACGGGCCATCTGGCAATGGTCGTCGGCTCACGCTCCTATCGCGGCCACGAGGAACGCGAAATGGGTTTCCGCTCCGTTCTCAATGAAGAATTCCCCAATCTGACGGTCAGCAGCGCCGTCGACATCAACGACGAACCTGACGTCAGCTACACCGAGACCATGAAGGCGCTGCACAACCAGCCGGAGCTGCTCGGCATCTATTGCGTCGGAGCCGGACACTCGGGCGTTGCAAAGGCGATCCGGGAAGCCAGGCCGAACCGCAAGCCGGTGTTCATCTGCCACGACCTGACGAAGGACACGCGGGGACACCTCGTCGACGACCTGCTCGATGTCGTCATCGACCAGAATGCCAGGCTGATCGCGGAACAGTCGGTCATTCGCCTGCTCGGCTCGATTGCCTCCTCGGCGCCCTATCTGACGCGAAAGTTCATCGAGCCTCGTTTGATCTTCAGGGAAAACGTCCCGGTGCAGTAAGGCGGAGTGGCCTGGCAAAGTCTGTTTCCGGATTTGTAGGATAATTGATACGGCAAATCTGCACAGCAGCTATGCACAATTCATTGTTGCCGAATCATTGGGCAATTCGTAGTTTCTGGTTGTCGGCCATCTACTCCTCCCAGATGCGATGCCGGCGCTGAATGGGGTGCACCTCCTCCCGCGCCACATTCGAAATCGAGCCCGCTGCCACCTCCTCCCGGCAGCGGGCTTTTTTCGTTCAGCGTCGGAAATTCCGGTGCCGCCCTGCGCCAAGGGGCGTTAGGCATCCCTCGGTCGCAGATCGGCAAATCGCCAACAGTCGCGGCGGATTTCAACCGGCGGCGGTACCCCGGAAGGAAACGATCAACCCTTCGGCCATGCGCACGAACTGCGTGCTCGGACCTTCGGCACCCACGGTCTGCACACTGACATGCGCGCCCTCGAACAGCAGCGACAGCGTATCGGCGAGCAGTTCGGCCTGACCAATGCCGGCATCTCGACATAGCGTCACAAGGCGCTGGCGCTGGACTTCCTTGAGCTCCCTGATCACCAGCCTGGCCGGATGGTCGGGCTCGGTCAGCTCAGCGGCGGCATTGGCCATGTCACAGCCACGGCCGTCAGCATTGAGCATGGCAGCCGCCTTGCGAACCCAGGCGTGCAACTGCGCAAGCTTGTCACCAGGAAATTCGGCCTCGAATGCATCCCACATGGCGCCAGCCTTGGCCGCATTGGCGCGCAGGCATTCGACGATCAGCTCGTCCTTGGATTCGAAGTGACGATAGAGCGTCATCTTGTTCGTGCCGGCAGCCTCGGTGATGGCGTCGACGCCGACGCCCTTGATGCCGTGCTTGTGGAACATGTCACGCGCCGTCTCCAGAATTCGATCCCGGGGACGTGAGCGCTCCACGACGCCGTCTGTCATCATGATCTCCTTTCGTTTCCTAAAAACCACGGCCACCTCTTGACTAGGGTGTTACCGGTCTGTAACTATGCAAATGTTACTTACTGGTAACACCTATGTCGCCTCCCGTCAATAACAAGGCCGTGAACTGGTCCTGCCAGATCGGAATGGGCGAAAAACTGCGGTTCATGCGGCCTCGGCCGGTGAAGAGATGAAAAACGGTTCGTGAGCATGGGCTGCGAATCGACAGACAAGGAGCCGGCCAATGCCACAGCGCCGCGATCTTACCATAGATGAAGCCGTCCGGGATCCGATGATCCGGCTGGTCATGAAAGCAGATGGCGTCGACCCGCGCGCCTTTGAAAAGATGCTGCGCTCGCTTGCCGATGCGCAACGCCATGAGGTGCCGTTGCTGCGTTCGCTGGACGAGCCCGGCGACGGGCGCGGTCAAGGGCTGTCCAGGGTTGCCAGCGCCTTCGGGCGGGCAAGAGCAGCCGGGGAGGCTTGCGTGTCGTGGTAAACTTTTTCATCCACCGTCCGATCTTCGCCTCGGCGATCGCCATCATCATGGTGCTCGCCGGGACGATTTGTTATTTCCTGCTGCCCGTCTCGCAGTTTCCCGACATCACACCGCCGCAGGTCGTGGTCAGCGCCCACTATCCGGGCGCCAGCGCGCAAGTGGTGGCCGACACGGTGACGACCCCGCTCGAGCAGCAGATCAACGGCGTGCAAGGCATGACCTACATGTCGTCGACGAGCTCGAATGATGGCTCCTCGACCATCACCATCACCTTCGATGTCGGTTATTCGCTGAGCACCGCCGCCGTCGACGTGCAGAACCGCGTCTCGCAGGCCGCCTCGTCGCTGCCGGCGATCGTCAACCAGGGCGGCGTGACGATCAAGAAGCAGAACCCGAATTTCGTCCTCATCGTCAACCTGACTTCGCCGGACAGTTCGGTCGATCCGGTGGCGCTGAGCAACCTTGCCTATCTGCAGGTGGTCGATCCGCTGAAGCGGTTGCCCGGCGTCGGCGACGTGCAGATCTTCGGCGAGCGGCGCTATTCGATGCGCGTCTGGCTCGATCCCGACAAGCTCGCCAACCTCGGCATCACCGCCGTCGACGTGCAAAACGCCATCGCCGAGCAGAACGTCCAGGTGGCGGCCGGCAAGATCGGCCAGTCGCCGGCGCCGGCCGGCACCGCCTTCGAGATGCAGGTCAATGCCGTCGGCCGCCTCAGTGACCCTAAGGAGTTCGGCGACATCGTCGTGCGCGCCAACACGGACACCGGTTCGCTGGTCAGGCTGCGCGACGTCGCCCGCATCGAGCTCGGCGCACTGCAATATTCGTCGTCGGCCTTCTTCGGCAAGGATCCGACCGTGGTGCTTGCCGTCTATCAAATGCCCGGCTCCAACGCGCTCGATCTTCAGCAGCGCGTCAAGGACAAGATGCAGGAGCTTTCGGGCCGGTTCCCTAAGGGCGTCTCCTATGCGATGCACTACGACACGACCCGCTTCGTCTCGGCCTCGATGCATGACGTGCTGATCACGCTCGGCGAAGCGCTGGTGCTGGTCGTCGCCGTGGTGTTCCTCTTCCTGCAGAGCTGGCGCACGACGATCATCCCGACCATCGCCATTCCGGTGTCGCTGGTGGCGACGCTGGTGGTCATGGAGATGCTCGGTTTCTCGCTCAACATGCTCTCTTTGCTCGGCATGGTGCTGGCGATCGGCCTCGTCGTCGACGACGCCATCGTCGTGGTCGAGAATGTCGAACGACAGCTGGAGGCCGGGCTCAAGCCGCTTGCGGCGACCAAGGCCGCTATGGCCGAGGTCACCGGTCCGATCATCGCCACCACCGCCGTGCTGATGGCTGTGTTCGTGCCGGTTGCTTTCATTCCCGGCGTCTCCGGCAAGCTCTACAACCAGTTCGCGTTGACGGTGGCGATCTCAGTCGGCATCTCTGCCTTCAACTCACTGACGCTGAGCCCGGCGCTCAGTGCCGCCTTCTTGCGGCATCGCCAGCCAACGCAGTTCGTGCTGTTCCGCTGGTTCAACACCGGCTTCGACAGGCTGTCACACGCCTATGCTAACGGCGTGCGCATCCTCATCCGCTTGCGCTGGATCATGCTCGGCCTGTTCGCGGCCGGACTTGTCGCCACCTATTTCGTCTGGCAGCGGCTGCCCTCGACCTTCCTTCCGGTCGAGGACCAGGGCTATTTCTTCGTCGTCATCCAATTGCCCGACGGCGCGTCGCTGGAACGCACCGACGCGGTGGCGCAAAAGGCGCGCGACATCCTGCAGGCGACACCCGGCGTCGACATTGTCGGTTCGATCAGCGGCCTGAATTTCCTGACCAGTGCCGCGCAGTCGAATTCGGCTGTCGAATTCGCCATCCTGAAACCCTGGGAGGAGCGCGGTCCCGACCAGAGTGCCTCCAAGCTCGTCGCCGACGTGCGCGGCAAGCTGATGCAGATCCCGGAAGCCTTTGCGCTGAGCTTCGATCCGCCGTCGATCCCTGGTATCGGCACCACGGGCGGCTTCGAATTCGTCGTCGAGGATCTCACCGGTCGCGGCAGTTCAGCCCTCAACGACGCCACGCAAGCCGTGATCGCCGAGGCGCGCAAGCAGCCTGAGATCAATCCGCAGCAGCTGTTCTCGCCGTTCTCGACCTCGACGCCGCAGTTCAACTACGACCTCGACCGCAGCAAGGCGAAACTGCTCGGCCTCAACCTGCCTGACGTCTTCAACACGCTGCAGATCTATCTCGGCTCGCTTTACGTGAACGACTTCAACCTGTTTGGCCGCACCTTCCGGGTGACCATTCAGGCCGACAAGGATGCACGCGCGGGTGCAGCCGACATTTCGCGGCTCTATGTGCGCAATGCCTCCGGCGGCATGGTGCCGCTCAGCACTCTGGGCAAACTCGTACCCTTCGTCGGCCCGGAAACCGTGCCGCATTACAACAACAACGCCTCGGCCTCGATCAATGGCGGTGCCGCACCCGGCTTCTCCTCGGGCCAGGCGGTTGCCGCGATGGAACGGGCGGCCGCCACCGCACTGCCCAGGGATTTCGGTTTTGAATGGACCGGCATCACCTTCCAGGAGCTCAAGGCAGGCTCGATCGCGTCGGTCGTCTTCGGCCTCGCCATCGTCTTCGTCTTCCTGATCCTGGCGATGCAGTATGAGAGCTGGGCGATGCCGTTCATGGTGCTGCTGGCGGTGCCACTGGCCTTGTTCGGCGCCTTCGTGGCTTTGTTGCTGCGCGGCATGCAGATCGACGTCTACTCGCAGATCGGCTTCGTCATGCTGATCGGCCTGGCGGCGAAGAATGCGATCCTGATCGTCGAATTCGCCCGGCGACGGCGCGAGGAAGGCCTCAGCATCGTTGACGCGGCGATGGAAGCGGCACGTCTGCGGCTGCGGCCGATCCTGATGACGGCTTTCGCCTTCATCCTCGGCGTGCTGCCGCTCATGTTTGCGACCGGCGCCGGTGCCGCCAGCCGTCAGTCGATCGGCACCACCGTGTTCGGCGGCATGGTCGCGGCGACCATCCTGTCGCTGGTGTTCGTGCCGGTCTTCTACGCGGTCATCGAACAGCTGCGCGAACGCCGCGGCCATGACGAGCCCGCCTCTCAAGACAATGAACCAACTGCCGAACCCGCCTTCCCTCCCCTTGCGGAAGCGGCCGAATAGGATTGGAGACTTATCATGCGTAAATGGAAAATCGCGTTGGGAACAGCTGTCGCGCTGGGAGCGATCTCGGTGGCCAGCGTCCATCTGCTCGACATGGGCAATCTCAGCCTCAATGCCGGCACGGCAGGCGCGGCGCCTGCTCCAGCGGCGTTCGTCATGCCAGTGCCGGTGGTCAGTGTCGTCAAGAAGACGATCCCGATCTACCTCGACTACGCCGCGCGGACGGAGCCGATCCGCAACATCACCTTGCAGGCCAGGATTCCAGGCTACCTGCAGCAGCAGACCGCTGCTGACGGTGTCGATGTCCGGCAGGGCGATCTCCTCTACAAGATCTCACCTGACGACTTCCAGGCGGCTCTTGACCAGGCCAAAGCCCAGGTGCAGCGCGACACGGCGACGCTCGACTATGCCCGCTCGAACCTTGGCCGCGGCACCGAGCTTGCCAAGAGCGGCTACCTTGCCAAGGACGGCTTCGACCAGCGCACCAGTACCTTGCGCGAGGCACAGGCATCGCTGGCGCTCAACCAGGCGGCGGTCCGCACGGCAGAGCTCAATTTGAGCTATGCCGAAATCCGGGCGCCGTTCGGCGGACGCCTGGGCCGCAACCAGGCCTCGGTCGGAACGCTGGTCAGCGTCGCCGGCACCGTGCTTAACACGCTGGTGCAGCTCGATCCGATCTACGTCACCTTCAATCCGAGCGAGACGGATCTGGCCGAGATCGAGCAGGCCCGTGCGAACGGCCCGATCGAGGTCGAGGTGCTGCTTCCCGGCCAGGCCGAGGCCAGCCAGAAGGGCGAACTCACCTTCATCGACAATTCGGTCGACCGCTCGACCGGCACGATCACGGCACGCGCGACGATCGGCAACGGCAAGTTCACGCTGCTGCCGGGCCAGTATGTTCGGGTCCGGCTGCATGTGAGGCAGCAGGCCGACGCGCTGATGGTGCCGCAAACGGCGCTGGGCTCGAGCCAGCTCGGTAAATATCTCTACGTCGTCGGCAAGGGCAACACGGTCGATCAGCGGCTGGTCTCGCTCGGCCCGACGAGCGGCGATCAGGTCGCCATCCTGAGCGGCGTCGCCGAGGGCGATCAGGTGATCACGGGCAATCTGCAGAAGATCGGACCCGGAGCGCCTGTATCGCCGATGCCGGAAAAGCCGGCCACCTGAACACCCCCGTCAGGACCGGCTTCAGCGCGGCGCCCCGACCTTTCCACAGGTCAGGGCGCCGTTTTCGTGAGCAGCTTGACCAGGCCGGCGACATCGGCGCGGTCGGCCTTTGCCGGCGGCATGAACGCGCAGTAGGGATGCCCGAGGCGGACCGAGACGGAGGACAGCGCGATCAGCCGCCCGGCCTCCAGATCGGCGCGTGCCATGACCCGCTGACCAAGGGCGATGCCCAGCCCCAGCCTCGCCGAGGCAATCGCCAGGCTGGACAGGCCGACGCGCCGCCCGTGCGACGGGTCGGGTGAGCGGCTGCCGCCGGAGGCCGCGAACCAATCCGCCCAGGTCGGATGCGAGGCATAGTTCGGTCCCCAATTGGTGTGGATGAACTGGCTCTCGTGCAGATCTGCCAGACTGGGATCGCCATCGCCGTGCCGGTGCCAGAAGTCCGGCGCGCAGACCGGCAGGACGTCGTCATGAACGAGACGAACGAGTTTCAATCCGGGATAGTGATAGTCGCCATAGCTGATGCGCAGGTCGATGTTCTGGCGCATCAGGTCGACCGGATCGTCCTCGACCCGAACGTCGATCGCCATCTGCGGAAAGGCATCGAGAAGTACCGCCAGCCTCGGCGCCAGCCACAGTTCGGCCAGCGAGAACGGCACGCTGACGACCAGACCTGTCCGCAAGCCGCCCTCCAGCATGCGCCGGCCGATCGCCGCGATGTCGCCCAAAGCCTTCGCCGTCTGCGGATAGATGGCGTGGCCGGCGTCGGTCAGCGCGATGCGGTTGCCGC
>NZ_RZRQ01000161.1:0-12582 GCF_003997785.1 Mesorhizobium sp. M7D.F.Ca.US.004.01.2.1
ATCCTCAGCACCGCAACGGCAATGTCTCGCGCCGCGTCGTCTCCCGCCGTGACAAGCGGCCTCGCGTTCTGCCCGTCACCCGCGACAGACACCCACCACCGGATACCGGCATCGGTGTGCGTTGCAGCAAGCCGCACATCGGCAGTCACTGCATCCAGTCCAAGTTGCCCGCCGCCGTCCACAACGATCGAAACCTTCGGTCCTAGGCGCTGCACAAGCCCAGCCTCTTCGAGCGCCGCCCTGATCTGTTCAGCCAGTGGCCGGGGATCGGCGATCTCTTGCGGATCGATGCCGGCCAGCGGCCCGGTCTCGACCGGCACGCCTGTGCGCACCGCGATATCAAGCGCATCGACCTCCGTCGCCAACAGAGGCGCGCTTTGAGGGGTCAACCCGCGTATCTGCAGGCTGCCGCGCGCTGTCACTTCCATGATGCCATTGCCATGCCGCAAAGCGGATTCGGCTATCCCGATCAAAAGCTTCGGCGACAATCCTCCAGAAGATGGGCCTCCCGCGACCGGGTTGAGCCGCACCAGCAGGCCGTCGCCGGTCTGCATCGGCGCCGACAGGGCCGGACAGGCGCCACGACGCGAGAAGGCGTTCATGCCGCCACCCCAAGCGCTTCTGCCTCGGCAATCAGGGCTGTGAGATCGTCGTCGATGGAATTGCGCAGGGGATGCCAGAGACCACGCCGGCGCGCCGACAGGAAGCGCTCGGCGATGACTTTGGCAGCGGCAGGGTTCTCGCGCAGGATGAAAGCGCGGACCATGGGATCGCCGAGATAGGCATCATGCACCGCCTCGATCAGCGTTCCCGATATTGCATGGGTGGTTTCGGCAAAGCCGACCAGCCGGTCAACGGTTTCGGCGAATTCGGAGGCACCGCGCGGGCCGTGGCGCATCTGGCCTGATATGAAGCGTGGATTGACGGCGCGGGCACGCACGACGCGCGATACGGCCTCGCCGACCGAGCGCGGCTTCGGCTTTTGCGGGTCCGTGGTGTCGAGCACGATGACGTCGGCACTCCTGCCGAGCGTTGCCAAAGCGGCCGAAAAGCCGCCGATGAAAGCGACGTCGGCGGAGCCTTCGAGGATGTCGCGGCCGGGGTCGCCGCCGGTGTGGACGAGAAGATCGGCCTCGGCGATGCGGCCCTCGAAGGCGCCGGGCGCGGAGATGCCTTCGCCCTCGGCTCCTCCATAGGCATGCGAGGTGGCGTCGAGATAGGCGCGGCCGATCTCTTCGCGCGCGCCCCAGTTGCCCGAGGACAAAAAATCCTCGACGCCGGCGCCATAGGTGCCGGGCGAGGTACCGAAGATACGCGGGCTGATCTTGCCGTCAGCGCGGGTTTTGGCCGCGAGGGGGTTTTCAGAATCCTCCTCGTCGCGCGCGGCAACCGCGTTGGCGGCGGCATCGACCAGCGCGATCTGGGTAGGGAACATGTCGCGGAACAGGCCTGAAATGCGCCAGGTGACGTCGACGCGCGGCCGGCCGAGTGCGGCGGGAGGCAGCACTTCGATGCCGGTGATGCGGCCGGTCGCCGAATCCCATTGCGGGCGGCAGCCCATCAGCGCCAGGCCTTGCGCGATCTCCTCGCCGCCGGTGCGCAGCGAGGCCGAGCCCCAGAGATCGATGACCAGCGAGCGCGGCCAGTCGCCATGCGACTGCATGTAGCCGCGCACGACTTCCTCTGCCGCTGCCTTGCCCAGATCATAGGCGGTCGGCGTCGGCATGGTGCGCGGGTCCGAGGTGAACAGATTGCGGCCGGTGGGCAAGACGTCGGAACGGCCGCGCGCGGGCGCGCCGGCCGGACCGGCCTTGACGTGGCGGCCATCGAGCGCGGCGAGCAGCGCCGCCTTCTCGGACGCCGCACTTTGGCGGCGCATGGCGTCGGGCTCGTCCTCCGGAGCGCGGCCATAGATATGCAGCCCGTCCTTGATGGCGAAGTCCTTGAGGTCACAGAGCCAGGCGTCGATGCGGCGCAGCGCTTCATCGGGCGCGTCGGTCCTGGCAACGCCAGCTTCGGAGGCGAGGCCGGTCTTTTGCGCGGTGTCGACGATCAGCTTGGCCAGGCGGTCGCGGCGGCGACGGTCGAGCCCGTCGGCCTGGGCATATTCGTCGACCAGCCGCTCGAGCTTGTGCTGATCCTCATCGAGCCCGGCGCCGGTCAGGGGCGGTGGCAGATGGCCAAGGGTGACGGCGGCGATGCGCCGCTTGGCCTGTGCAGCCTCGCCGGGATTGGAGACGATGAAGGGATAGATGACGGGCAAGGGACCGGTGACGATCTCGGGAAAGCAGTTTTCCGACAGCGCTACCGTCTTGCCCGGGAGCCACTCCAGCGTGCCATGCGCGCCGACATGGACAAGCGCGTGGACGCCGAGCGATTTGCGCAGCCATAGGCCGAAGGCCATCAGCGCATGACGTGGGGGAAGCGTTGGGTCGTGGTAGTCGGCGCGGCGGTCGGCGGAGCGGCCACGGTCTGGGGCGAGTGCTACGGTGACGTTGCCGAAGGTCGTGGCGCGGAAGGGGAAGTGGGCGGCGGTCGGTCGCGAAGGTTGGCGCGAGGCGCACAGACCCGTCTCATCTTCCGCTTTGCCCCAAGCGGCTTCGACCGCAGCGATTGCTGCAGTCGGCAACTCTGTCGAGAAGGCAATGTAGCTATCCAAGGTCAATCCAGTATCGCTGGCTTCCAGCAAATCCAGCAACCCACGCGGCGTCTCTGGAATCCCTTCAACGCCATAGCCCTGTTCCCTCAGGTCGTGCAGCATGGCCAGCACGCTGGACGGCACGTCGAGGCCGACCGCATAGCCGGTGCGGCCAGGAGCGCTCGGATAATCCGGAATCAGGATGGCCAGCTTGCGCTCGGCGCGGGGCGTCTCCTGCAGACGGATGAAGGCCGCGACACGGTCCGCGACCTGCGCCACGCGATCCGGCTCCGGCCGGTTGGCGAAGGCGCGGTGGCCAAGCGCTGGATCGGTCTCACTCTCGCCCTTGAAGGAAATGGCGCCGGCGAGGATGCGGCCGTCGAGCTCGGGCAGCACGACATGCATGGCGAGGTCGGCGGGCGCCAGGCCGCGCTGGTTGTTCTCCCAGATGTCGCGGCGGGTTGTGGCGACGATGACCTGGAAGACGGGCACGCCGGCGCGGTCGAACAAGGTTTCGACGCCGGGTTCGGCGCCGGACGCGAAAGCGGTCGCGGTGATGATGGCGGCGGGTTTCAGCGCGGCGAGTGCGGTTTCCACGAACGCCAGCGATGCCGGGTCCTTGAGGCTGGAGACGAAGATGGGGACCGGGGCGATGCCGCGCTGGCTGAGCGCTTCAAAGAGGGCGTCGATGGGCGCGACATCGGCGGCCAGCAGCATCGAGCGGTAGAACAGGATCGGCACGACCTTTCCCTCCCCCTCGAGGGGAGGGTGGCACGCAGGGCCGGGTGGGGTCGGTACGACCGGGCGCGGTGTTTCTTTAGCTCGGCGTGCTCCGGAGAGGACCCCACCCCCGGCCTGCGGCCGGACCCTTCCCTCGAGGGGGAGGGGGACGACGCCGCGGCCGGGTTCGTAGTAGCCAACTTTTGGGACCGCGACCGGCTCGACAGTTTCTGCCTGCGCCCCCGCCAGCCGCGCCAACCGATGCACCAGCGCGCTCATATTCGCCGGGCCGCCCTCGCGGAAATAGTCGAGCAGGCCGTCCAACTCCTCGCGCGGCAGCGTCGAGGCTTCAATCAGCCTTAGGTCTTCGTCGCGGCATTCGCCGGGCAGCAGCGCCAGTTTTATGCCGCGCTCGCGGGCGGTCGAGGCAAGCTGATCGCACCCGTAGCGCCACCAGTCGTAGCCGCCGAGGATGCGCACGAGGATGATTTTGGCGTGACGGGCGACGCTGTCGACCCAGAGGTCGACGGACATGGGGTGGCGCAGGTCACGAAGCGCCGCCAGCCGCATCGAGGGTAGGCGGTGAGCATCGGCCTTCCAGGCCGCCGCCAGTCCGGCAAGATCGCTGTCGGTGAAGGACAGGGCCACGACATCCGCCGGCGTCTGCCGCAGATCGACCGGCTCGGCGAGGTCGTCGAGCGAGGCGGATGTTGTGGTTAGGATGTGCATCGCAACCCGTGTCCGAAATCAGCCGGCAAGTATACGCTCGATCGCCGGGCGATTCAGCCCCTTCAGGCCGATGACGACGAGGCGCGAACGGCGGTCGTCCGTGGCGGTCCAGGCGCGGTCATAGTAGTGGTTGACGCGCGGCCCGACCGCCTGCAGCAAGAGCCGCATCGGCTTGCCGCCGACCTCGACGAATCCCTTCACGCGCAGCACGTTCTCTTCCTCGGCGACGGTGGCGACGCGTTTTGCCAGTTCGTCCGGATTGGCGATCGAGGCAATGTCGACGATGAAGGTGTCGAAGTCGTCATGCTCATGGTTGAAGGCGCCGTCATGATGGGACTTGCGGTTCTCGATGTCGTCCTCGACGGCCAGACCGAGCCCGAGCAGCACGGAGGGATCGACCTTGCCATGCGACGTCGGCACGATCTTCACCGCGCGGGCGGAGTGTTCGTTGATGATGGCGTTGGCGCGGGCGGTGCCGGCGGCGTCCATCAGGTCGCTTTTCGACAGGATGATCAGGTCGGCGCAGGCGATCTGGTCCTCGAACACCTCTTCGACCGGATCGTCGTGATCGAGCGTTTCGTCCTCAGCGCGCTGCGCCTGCAGGGCGTCCATGTCGTTGGCGACGCGGCCTTCGGCCAATGCCGGCCCGTCGACCACGGCAATGACGCCATCGACGGTGACCCGGCTTTTCACGCTCGGCCACTGGAAAGCCTGGACCAGCGGCTTGGGCAGCGCCAGGCCCGAGGTCTCGATCAGGATGTGGTCGACCCTCGGCGTCAGCGCGAGGATCTGGTCGAGCGCCGGGACGAAATCGTCGGCCACGGTGCAGCAGATGCAGCCATTGGCCAGTTCGACGATGTTTTCCTCCGGGCATGTGTCGATGCCGCAGCCCTTCAGTATCTCGCCATCGATGCCGATGTCGCCGAATTCGTTGACGATGATGGCAATACGCTTGCCGCCGGCGTTTTCCAGGAGATGGCGGACCAGCGTCGTCTTGCCGGCGCCGAGGAAGCCGGTGACGACGGTGCAGGGAACACGGGAGAGGTTCGCAGACGAATCTGGAGCGGTCATGGTCAGTCCTTCAGCAGGTCGAGGGGAGGGATGCGGGCAACGAGGCCACGCTTCAGGCTATCGGGACGGCCGCGCCACGGAATCAGGCCGTCCTTCGAGGTGGCGAAGAGTTTGGCTCCGGTGACGAGGTCGGCGCCGCTGGTCGCGGTCAGGTCGCCGAAGACGTAGCTCCAGCAACCGTCGCGCAGGATGGCGGCACTCAGGCGCCGCTTGCAATTGCCAAGGCATTCGACGCTGCGGATGCGGATGTTGTCGCCAGATGCGGCGCGGCGAGTGTCGTCCGCCAGCGATTCGCCGGCGCGGGGATGAGCGTCGGAGCCGGTTTCATCGCGGCAGGAGGCGCAGACGATGACGGTAACGCCGGCCAAGGCATCATCATGGCCGGACGAAACATCCGCTGTGCCAGCCGAAAAACTGCTGTCGTGGTCCAAAAATCGGGCTCCTTGCCCGGAAACCCGCCGGGCGATCGGATTCTACAGTCGCAGACGGCAGGTCTCCTGGCTCGCGGGTCATCGCCTTGGGTAGCCGCCTTCCCGGGAATTCCCAGTGGCTTTCGGCCTTGGCTCTTCGCTTACAGTTGCGGGGACAGCCGCGGATTTGGGATTTTGCCCCGCACCGCATTCCCTCTTAGCCCCTGCCGTTGCGGGCAAGGGACCATCTGGAACCGGATTTAGGCTTTTGCGGGCGGCGGTGTCAACGCGAGCTTACGACACGGCGATGTCGGCCAGCGCCGGGCCCAAATCGCCGGCGGGCGTCACTTCGATGCGCTCGAGACCCAGCCAACCCTGCATCTGCTTCAATTCCTCGAAGAGCTGAGCAGCGGTTTCAGGCGGCGCGCCGGGCTCGGCATAGGCTGCATGGACCCGCAGCACGCTTGCTGGGCGATCGGCCTTGAGATCGACACGCGCCACGATCCTGTCGCCGAGCAGGAACGGCAGGACATAATAGCCGTATTGCCGCTTGTCGGCCGGCGTGTAGATCTCGATGCGGTAGTGGAAGTCGAACAGCCGCTCCGTGCGCGAACGCTCGAAGACGACGGGATCGAACGGCGCCAGCAGGGCGCGGGCCTCGATCTTTCGGGGCAGACGGGCGTCTTTCTGAAGATAGGCTGGCTTGTCCCAACCTTCGACACGCACCGGCAGCAGCTCGCCTGTTTCGACCAGTTCCTCCAGCCGGCCCTTCATGTCGGCCGGCGACAGGCGGAAGTAGTCGCGCAGGTCGCCTGACGTCGCTATGCCATGGGCGCGGGCGGAAATGCGCAGCAATTCGCGGTGCGCATCCTTGGCCGCCGGCACCGGTAGGTCGAGGATCGCCTGCGGCAGCACGCGTTCGGGCAGATCATAGAACCGCTCGAAACCGCGGCGGTGCGCCGTGGTGATGCGGCCGGCCCAGAACAGCCATTCGAAGGCATGCTTGGCATGGCTCCAGCCCCACCAGCCGCCCGAGCCTTTCTGGCCTTCGAGCGCGGAAGCGGCAATCGGGCCGCGATCGGCGACCTGGCGGTAGATCTCTTCGATATAGGCGGCGTGCTCGCGGCCCCATTTGGCAAGCCCCAGATACATTTCATCGCCGCGCTCGGCGCGCTGCATGCGCCAGCGCATCAGCGGATATGTCTCGACCGGCAGGAAGGAGGCCTCGTGCGCCCAGTATTCGAACACCGTGCGCTTGCGCGTCACGGCCGCGTTGTCGAGCAGCGAGAGCGGGTAGGGGCCAAGGCGTGAATAGAGCGGCATATAATGAGCGCGCACCACCGCGCTGACGGAATCGATCTGCAACAGGCCGGTGCGGGAGAGCGTGCGGGCAAGATGCCGGCGGTCGGGGGTACCGGCCGGACGGGGATCGAGGAACCCCTGGGCGGCAAGCGCGATGCGCCGGGCCATGGGGAGCGAGATCTTTTCCTTCATGCAGGCATCACTTTGAAGTGTTTTGGCCGAGGGTCGGATGGGTGATTCCAGCCCATGCTAGCAGGGTTTTGGCGGCAACCATGTCAGGAGAGAAAAGTGGAGTAAAAAACGAAGGAAATCAAACAGGAGCGGATCGGACCAGTTTCCCCGGATATGCCGTCCAGGTTAGTGTTTTGAACAAGGTTTGACTTGCTTCGCTGGAAGTGCTGCGCTAACCCTCGCCGCGTTGCAGCATAGGCCCTTAAAACGGTTCAGCGGTTAAACTGTCACGCTTCCGCATTAGGGTCCGGTGCTGTAATCAACGTGGATTGGCGCCAACGGAAAGCCGAGCATGAACGCACTTCTAAGCTCATACCTGCCCATCGTCCTGTTCATAGGCGTGGCGCTGGTTGTCGGCCTGGCGCTGCTGGCCGCGCCCTTCCTGGTGGCTTACCGCAATCCCGATCCTGAAAAGCTTTCCGCCTACGAGTGCGGTTTCAACTCGTTCGACGACGCCCGCATGAAATTCGACATCCGCTTCTACCTGGTGTCGATCCTGTTCATCATCTTCGACTTGGAAGTGGCCTTCCTGTTTCCGTGGGCGGTGTCGTTCTCGAAGATCGGCATGCTCGGCTTCTGGTCGATGATGGTGTTTCTGGCGGTGCTGACCATCGGCTTTGCCTATGAATGGAAAAAAGGAGCGCTGGAATGGGATTGAACGACAGTTCAGGCACCCTCGTCGCGCCGAAGCCCAAAGGTATCATCGATCCCAACACCGGCAGGCCGGTGGGGGAGGACGATCCGTTCTTCCTCGAGATCAACAATGAGCTGGCCGACAAGGGCTTTCTCGTCACCTCGACCGAGGCGCTTATCACCTGGGCGCGCAGCGGCTCGCTGATGTTCATGACTTTCGGCCTCGCCTGCTGCGCGGTCGAGATGATCCACACTTCGATGCCGCGCTATGACTCGGAGCGCTTCGGTGTCGCGCCGCGCGCGTCTCCGCGCCAGTCGGACATCATGATCGTCGCCGGCACGCTGACCAACAAGATGGCGCCGGCGCTGCGCAAGGTCTACGACCAGATGCCGGAGCCGCGCTACGTCATCTCGATGGGTTCCTGCGCCAATGGCGGCGGCTACTATCACTATTCCTATTCGGTGGTGCGCGGCTGCGACCGCATCGTGCCGGTCGACATCTATGTGCCCGGCTGTCCGCCGAGCGCCGAAGCGCTGCTTTACGGCATTCTTCTCCTGCAGAAGAAGATCCGCCGCACCGGCACGATCGAACGGTAAATCCATGACCGCATCCCTGAGCGAACTGTCGACCTATCTCGGCGAGAAGCTGATCGGCCGCGTGAACGAAGCTGATATCGCCTATGGCGAGCTTACCGTTCATGTCGAGCCGCGCGACCTGGTCGAGGTGATGACCTTCCTGCGCGACGATGCGCGCTGCCAATTCATCTCGATCATCGACGTCTGCGGTGCCGACTATCCGTCGCGGGCCAAGCGTTTCGACGTCGTCTATCACCTCCTGTCGCCGAAGCAGAACGTGCGCATTCGCGTCAAGGTGCAGGCCGACGAGGAAACCATGGTGCCGTCGATCACCGGTGTGTTCCCAGGCGCCGACTGGTTCGAGCGTGAGACCTACGATCTCTATGGCGTGCTGTTCTCGGGCCATCCCGATCTTCGCCGCCTGCTGACCGACTACGGTTTCGAAGGCCATCCTCTGCGCAAGGATTTCCCGCTGACCGGCTTTGTCGAGGTGCGTTACGACGACGAAGCCAAGCGCGTCATCTATGAGCCGGTCGAGCTGAAGCAGGAATTCCGCAATTTCGATTTTCTCTCGCCATGGGAAGGGACGGACTACGTCCTGCCCGGCGACGAAAAAGCCAAGACGAATTGAGGCGCCAGAATGGCTGAAACCTCCGTCCGCAACTTCAACATCAATTTCGGCCCGCAACACCCTGCGGCGCACGGCGTTTTGCGCCTCGTTCTGGAGCTGGACGGCGAAGTCGTCGATCGCGTCGATCCGCATATCGGGCTCTTGCATCGCGGCACCGAAAAGCTGATCGAAGCCAAAACCTATTTGCAGGCGATCCCTTACCTCGACCGGCTCGACTATTGCGCGCCGATGAATCAGGAGCACGCTTTCGCGCTCGCCGCCGAGCGCCTGCTGGGCATCGAAGTGCCGAAGCGCGGCCAGCTGATCCGCGTGCTTTACTGCGAAATCGGCCGCATCATGTCGCATATCCTCAATGTGACGACGCAGGCGATGGATGTCGGCGCGCTGACGCCGCCGCTGTGGGGCTTCGTCGAGCGCGAAAAGCTGATGGTGTTCTATGAGCGCGCCTCCGGTTCGCGCATGCATGCCGCCTATTTCCGCCCCGGTGGTGTCCATCAGGACCTGCCGCAGAAGCTTGTCGAGGATATCGGCAAGTGGATCGACCCGTTCCTGAAGTCGATCGACGACCTCGATCAGTTGCTGACCGGCAACCGCATCTTCAAGCAACGCAATGTCGACATCGGCACCGTTTCGCTGGCCGATGCCTGGGCCTGGGGTTTTTCGGGCGTCATGGTGCGTGGCTCGGGCGCTGCCTGGGACCTGCGCAAGTCGCAACCCTATGAATGCTATTCGGAAATGGATTTCGACATTCCGATCGGCAAGAACGGCGATTGCTTCGACCGTTACCTCGTGCGCATGGAAGAGATGCGCCAGTCGGCGAAGATCATGCGCCAGTGCGTCGACCTTCTGCTCGGCAAGGAAAGCACCGGCCCGGTGTCGAACCTCGACGGCAAGGTGGTGCCGCCGAAGCGCCAGGCGATGAAGCGCTCGATGGAAGCGCTGATCCATCACTTCAAGCTCTACACCGAGGGTTATCGCGTGCCGGCCGGCGAGGTCTATGCGGCGGTCGAAGCGCCGAAAGGCGAGTTCGGCGTCTATCTGGTCTCCGACGGCTCCAACAAGCCCTATCGCTGCAAGCTGCGCGCGCCCGGCTTCGCGCATCTGCAAGCGATGGATTTCCTCTGCCGCGGCCACATGCTGGCCGACGTCACCGCCGTTCTCGGCTCCCTCGACATCGTGTTTGGTGAGGTCGATCGCTAAATGTCAGTCCGCCGTCTCGCAGAAGCAAGCGCCCAGCCAGCATCCTTCGCCTTCAACCGGGCGAATGCCGCGGCTGCGAAGCAATGGATCAAGAAGTACCCGAAGGGCCGTGAGCAGTCGGCCATCATTCCGCTTCTGATGATCGCGCAGGAGCAGGAAGGCTGGGTGACGAAGGCGGCGATCGAGACGATCTCCGACATGCTCGGCATGCCCCGCATCCGCGGCCTAGAGGTCGCGACCTTCTATACGCAGTACCAGTTGAACCCGGTCGGCACGCGTGCGCATATCCAGGTCTGCGGCACCACGCCCTGCATGCTGCGCGGCTCGGAAGCGCTGATGGATGTGTGCCGGTCAAAGATCCATCACGACCAGTTCCACACCAACGACAAGGGCACGCTGTCGTGGGAAGAGGTCGAATGCCTTGGCGCTTGCGTCAACGCGCCGATGGTCATGATCTTTAAAGATACTTTCGAAGACCTCACCCCGGAACGGCTGGCCGAAATCATCGATCTCTACGGCGCCGGCAAGGGTGCTGAGGTCAAGCCCGGACCGCAGGACGGTCGCACCGGCTCGGAGCCGGCCTCCGGCCTCACGAGCCTGAAGAGCGAAAAGGCGATCCTCAAGTCGACCCGCGACAGGGAAGCCAGGGAGGCGGCCAAGGCCGCCAAAGCGGCGCCCGACGCGATCATCGCTGCGCCCGTTCCGGCACCGGCCGCTGCCCCTGTCGCACCGTCCAATGCCAGCAAGCCGAAGACCGATGCTCCCGAAACCAGCCCGGCCCTGAAGACACCGTCAAAGGCCAAGGTTGCGCCGGCTGCGGAAAAGGCGGCGAGCGTTTCGGCGCCGTTGCATTCGGCCGCCAATGCCAACAAGGCGGCGCCTGAGGTCGAGCAGGTTTCCAAGCAGCGCAATGGTCCGAAGACCAAGGCCGAGCCGGCAGCCGCTTTCAAGGCGCCGGAGACCAAGGCGCCAGCCGCGAAAGCTGCCAAGCCGTCGCTGGAAGACAAGAACCGTCCGGCCGGCATCGACAAACCGGCGCTGGTCGACGACCTCAAGCTGATCTCCGGCGTCGGGCCGAAGATCGAGGGCGTCCTGCATTCGCTCGGCATCTACACTTTCGCGCAGGTTGCGTCGTGGAAGAAGGCCGAGCGCGAGTGGGTGGACGGCTATCTCTCATTCCATGGCCGCATCGATCGCGACGATTGGGTCAAGCAGGCCAAGGCGCTCGCCAAGGGTGGCGTCGCCGAATACATCCGCGTCTTCGGCAAGAAGCCGGTCTGAGGGACGAAAAATGCTTCAGGACAAAGACCGCATCTTCACCAACATCTACGGCCTCTTCGACAAGTCGCTGGCCGGCGCGATGGCGCGTGGTGCCTGGGACAACACGCCCGGCATCGTTGCCAAGGGGCGTGAGTGGATCGTCAATGAGATGAAGGCGTCGGGCCTGCGCGGCCGTGGTGGCGCCGGCTTCCCGACGGGGCTCAAATGGTCGTTCATGCCCAAGCAGAGCGACGGCCGGCCGAGCTATCTCGTCATCAATGCCGACGAATCCGAGCCCGGCACCTGCAAGGACCGCGACATCCTGCGCAATGACCCGCACACTTTGGTCGAGGGTGCGCTGCTTGCCGGTTTCGCTATGGGCGCGATTGCCGCCTACATCTATGTGCGCGGCGAGTTCGTCCGTGAGCGCGAGGCGCTGCAGCGCGCCATCGACGAGGCCTATGAGGCCAAGCTGATCGGCAAGAACAATACGTCGGGCTATGATTTCGACATCTACATGCACCACGGCGCCGGCGCCTATATCTGCGGCGAGGAGACAGCACTCCTCGAAAGCCTCGAAGGCAAGAAGGGCCAGCCCAGGCTGAAGCCGCCATTCCCGGCCAATGTCGGCCTCTATGGCTGCCCGACCACCGTCAACAACGTCGAATCGATCGCGGTTGCGCCGACCATCCTGCGCCGCGGTGCAGCCTGGTTCTCGTCCTTCGGCCGGCCCAACAATGTCGGCACCAAGCTGTTTTGCATCTCCGGCCACGTCAACAATCCGTGCACGGTCGAAGAGGCGATGTCGATCCCGTTCCGCGAGCTGATCGAGACGCATTGCGGCGGCATTCGCGGCGGCTGGGACAATCTATTGGCGGTCATTCCGGGCGGCGCTTCGGTGCCGCTTGTGCCGGCCGAGCAGATCATCGACGCACCGATGGATTTCGACGCGCTGCGCGACCTCAAATCCGGCCTTGGCACGGCGGCTGTCATCGTCATGGACAAGTCGACCGATATCGTGAAGGCGATCGCGCGGCTTTCCTATTTCTACAAACATGAGAGCTGCGGCCAGTGCACGCCGTGCCGCGAAGGCACCGGCTGGATGTGGCGGGTGATGGAGCGGCTGGTGCGCGGCGAGGCGCAGAAGCGCGAGATCGACATGCTGCTCGACGTCACCAAAC
>NZ_RZRQ01000161.1:12592-13357 GCF_003997785.1 Mesorhizobium sp. M7D.F.Ca.US.004.01.2.1
GCGGCGGCTTGGCCGATCCAGGGCCTGATGCGGCATTTCCGCGGCGAGGTGGAGCGGCGCATCGACGAGTTTTCGCGCAATGCGCACCGAGCCGAGCCGGTGATGGTGGCGGCGGAATAGAAGAATTTCTGAATGCGGGCGAAAACCCGAAGCGAAATACGGGCAAGTGCCCGATTTGAAATACGGGCAAGGGCCCGATTTGAGACAACCGGGGCGGGCGAACGAAAAAACGACCAGGAGAACTCTATGGCGCCGTATTCGACACCCAACCCGCTGATGCCCAATTTGGACCAGATCGAGAAGATGAACCAGGACTTGACCAGGATGATGCCGAAGGAGATGGCCAGCGCCGTCAACCTTCTCGTGCATCCTGTGGCGGGTGCGGCGGCGATGTCGGCGCTTGGCCTTGGGCTCGCCAACCACGCTTTCGGCGTCTGGCTGGGCGCGCTTTCGGGAGCGGCCGAAGCTTCGCAACGGCTGTTGCAGCCGATCGTCGATGATTTCGAGGCGCGCGTCGCGCAGTTCGACGACCCGAATTCTTCCTCCACCAAGGCGCGGGCGACGGCGAAAACCATGATTGCCGAGGCGCAGTCCTTCGCCCAGGAAGTCACCGATATTGCCGCCAAGGAAGCCGCTACTGCCGTGCCGGCCGCAAATGCCGTTCCGGCAACGGGCGACTCCGGCCATGTGCTGATGCCCGAGGATTTCAGGCAGCCAGAGGCTATGGAAAAGCCCGCCGAGCCGGCGGATCTCAAGGCTATATCG
>NZ_RZRQ01000162.1:0-13240 GCF_003997785.1 Mesorhizobium sp. M7D.F.Ca.US.004.01.2.1
CTCCTGGCCACTGCGCTGTTCTTCGGCATTTTCTTCATCTATCCGCTGATCCGAAAACAGGCGACGGAAGAAGGCAAGCTGCGCGCCATGACGGTTTCGCTGAGCGCCCGCTCGGAAACGCTCGAGCATGCGGCCCTGACCGACGGCCTGACCGGCATGCAGAACCGGCGCTATTTCGATGATGCGCTGAAGGAGTATCTCGAGGAGTTCAGGCGCATCGAAAAGCCCGTCGGGCTGATGATCCTCGATCTCGACCATTTCAAGCAGGTCAACGACACCCACGGCCATGACGTTGGCGACGAGGTGCTCAAGGCCGTCGCAAACTGTCTCAAGGATATGACACGCTACCACGACGTGGTGGCGCGATTGGGCGGCGAGGAGTTCGCCGTGGTCACGCCCAACATGGACGCCGAGCTTCTGGGCAAGTTTGCCGAGCGCATCCGCAAGGCGATCGCCAACATGTCGGTGCTGTCAGGCAATGTCCGCCTCAAGATCACCACCAGCGTCGGGCTTGCCGTCTGGGACCGCAAGGAGACTGCGGAAGAGTTCTATCGCCGCGCCGATCGCCAGCTCTACGAGGCGAAGAGGCAAGGCCGCAACCGCGTCTGCGCCTAAAATCCCGAAGAAGAATTCATGAGGCCGGTCGCCTGGCGCGGCTTTCTCGACTTCCGGTGCTCACGGACTAGATGTCCGCTCCGCTCCGGCTTCTCGGTCAGTCGGCAGAGGACTTGATGCTGCTGACCTAATCGTTTTGCGGGCGCAGGCCGAAGGTTGCGGGCTTGAGACCGTAGCGCATGTCGAAATCGTCGTCCGATGGTGCGCGCGTGGCGGGTGGCTTGCGGTAGTCGGGATCGCCCGCCTGGCGGCCTGAATCGACGACTTCCGCGAAGGCCATCGCCTGTTGCGTTGGTTTCGGCACGTTGCGCAGGCGTTCGACGATCGCCACCAGATCGACATCGTCGCCGGCTTTCGAAGAGGCGGCCTCTTCGCGCTTGGCCGTGCCGGGAAGCAGGTGGCTCGGCAGTTTTTCGAACTTCAGCCGCATGGTCGTCGCTACGCCTTCGCCAAAGGCGATGGCTTCGCGCTGGCCCATGGAGGACAGGAAGGCAAGCGACGAGGCGGAAGAGTCGGCAATCGCCGAGCGGATGATCGCCTGGTCCTGCTCATTGGCGAGCCGCATGGCGAAGAAGGTCGAACATTGCGACAGGATGGTCGGGTCGAGTTCTCCAGGGCGCTGGGTGACGACGCCGAGATAACAGCCATACTTGCGGCCTTCCTTGGCGATGCGCGACAGCGCATGCCTGGTCGGCGCGAAGCCGAGACGCGGGTCGGCCGGCATATAGCGGTGCGCTTCTTCGCACAAAAACAGAAGCTGCAGCTTGCCTTCGCTCCACAGAGCGAGGTCGAAGGCCAGGCGCGCCAGCACCGAACAGACGGAATTGACTACTTCGGACGGCATGCCGGCCATCTCGAAGCAGGTCACCGGGCGACCATGATGCGGCACGCGGAAGATGTTGCCGATCGTCTCGTGGATAGTGTCCTCGATCAGGCGCGAGTTGAACATGAAGCGGTAGCGTGGGTCGGCAGCTGCCGATTCGATGCGCGTCTTCAGCGATCGGAGCGTCGGGCGATCGGTTTTGCTTTCGAGCATGCCCATCCGCTCATCGATCTGCTTGAGGAGGTCGGCGATACGGTAAGGCACCGGTGTATCGGCGGTCAGCGCATCGCTGCCGCGCCGCAGATAGGCGCCGGAATTCGGATTGCGGTAAAGGTTCTTGGCGGCCGGAATGAGGTCGCGCAAGGCATCGATTTCTTCGGGCTCGGTCTCACGGCCCCGAAACAGCACCTCGGCGAATTCCTCCAGCGTGAACATCCAGAACGGAAGATCCAAGGTCTTGGAATCGACCCTGACGCAGTATTCGGGCAGCGACGCCGCGAACTCATTGTGCGGATCGAGGATCAGGATGCGCAGGTCGGGCCGTGCCGCGATCGACTTGCGCAGCAGCAGCGAGACGGCGGTGGATTTGCCGACACCGGTGGTGCCGACAATGGCGAAGTGACGCGCCAGCGTATCGTCGATGGCGATGTTGGCGGCGATCGTCTCGTCCTGCGCGAGCGTGCCGATGGTGATCGAATGACGCCCGGCGAGATCATAGACCGCCTGCAGGTCGCGGGTGCGGATGCGATGCGCAACGGCGCCGATATGCGGATAGGTTGTGATGCCGCGATCGAAGACCGGTCTGGCGCCGGGCTCTGCACCATCACGCACTTCGCCGATCAGTTCGATGCTGACCTCGATCGCGTTCTGGCCCTCATTGCTCCAGGCGCGATCCGACTTGCCGATCTCGTAGACCAGGCCGACGGTTCGCGTGGATCCAAGATTGATGGAAATCATCTTGCCGACCGTCCACAGGCCGGTCACCGCGCCGTCGACATCGTCCGCATAGGCGCTGATGGTGGCACGCGCGCCGTCGCATTGCACGACATTGCCAAGGATGCGTCTGTCGTTCTGCTCGGCGTTGCGGCGCTCCTGAGATGTCGGTTCCCCAACGGAGGCTTCGCGTTCGACATACATGGACAGGCCAATCCCCATTTCCCCTGGAGTATCGACCCTACAGGAATGGGGTTAAGGCCCGATGAGGTTGGATGGTGTAGAGAGGATTAAGGAGCCCGAGAAAATTGTCGCGAGGCGGCTCTTTTCCCACATCCATATTTCGCTATAATAGATGTATGGATGATATAGCGAACGATATTTCCTCGACGATCGGCCGAAGGATACACGCCGAAAGGATCATGCGGGACTGGTCTCTGGCCGAACTTGCCGAGCGTTCTGGCGTCTCGAAGGCGATGCTGAGCACGATCGAGCGCGGCAAGACCAGTCCGACTGCGGCTCTTCTGGTGCGCATCGCGTCTGCCTTCGGCATGACGCTGTCAACCTTGATAGCGCGCGCGGAGTTGCAGGGCGGCGGACTGCTGCGCGAGGCCGACCAGCCGGTGTGGCGCGATCCCGATACCGGCTATGTCAGACGGCACCTTTCGCCGGCTTCCGACATGCCGCTCGAGCTGATCAGGGTGCAGCTGCCGGCGGGCGCCAAGGTCAGCTTCCCGGCCGCCTCCTACGCCTTCATCAAGCAGCAGATATGGCTCATTTCCGGGCGGCTCGAATTCGTCGAGGGCGATGTGGTGCACGGGCTCGAACCAGGCGATTGCCTGGCGGTTGGAGCGCCGTCGGACTGCACCTTCCATGCCCTGGAGACCGGTGCCGACTATCTCGTCGCGCTGGTCAGGGGCTGACATCATGGCGAGAAGACCAAAGCGCTCCCACAATGGGGGGCCGCCTCTCGATGAGTACAAGGGGCCGCCATGGGGCAAGGGCGATCCCTACATATTCCTTGCCTGGCAGGCCGCCCATGCCAAGGCGTGGAAGGCTCCGAGCCGCGAGGTCATGCTGCTGCGCATGGGCAGAGCCGAGCGGCTTGGCCTGACCTATGAGGAGTACACGCTCGAGATTCTGGAGCGCGGGCGGCATCTCAGGGAAGAAGACACCGAACGCATCAGCGCCATCAAGGCGGCGCGAAAGCGACGCCGCGTGCGTCATCTGGACTGACGGCAATGTGCTCGCATCTATCGCAATCACAGGACATCCTGCACATGAACTCGATCGAGATCGGAACCCTGACCCCGGCTGCTGGGATGCAGGACATGCTGGCCGAATTGCTGGTCGCGACGGTGGCGGCCGGCGGATCGGTGAGCTTCATGCATCCGCTGGCGCCGCAGGCAGCAAGGGCGTTCTGGGAGAAATCGCTGGCAGCCGCGGCGAGAGGGGAAAGGACGGTGCTTGGCGCTTGGGACGGCGAGGTCCTGGTCGGCACCGTGACCTTGCTGCTCGACTGCCCGCCCAACCAGCCGCACCGGGCCGAGATCGCCAAGCTGATGACATCAGTCGGTTGCCGGGGCCGGGGTGTGGGAACGCGCCTGATGCGGGCCGCTGAGAGCCTCGCCATCGAGAAGGGACGCACGCTGCTGGTTCTGGACACGGCGACTGAGGAGGGCGCTTCAGGCCTCTATGAGCGGTTGGGCTTCACGCTGGCCGGCGAGATACCGGACTATGCCCTGAAGCCGCATGGCGGGTTGACCGGCACGCTGATCTACTGGAAGCGGATCGGGCCAATCTCGTAGCCAGTCATGCCGACGCGGAGAGGCGCGACAGCAGCCAGTTGCGAAAATCCTGCTCGGCACCGGTCAGGCGGGCAGTCGACGCCTTGGTCAGAAAATGCCCCGATGTGCTGGAGAGTTCGAAGTCGGAAAGCCTGACCAGCGTCTTGCTGTCGAGCGCCGCATCAACCAGTGGCCGCGAGCCCAGCAACACTCCGGCGCCAGCGCTGGCCGCTTCCATGGCGGCGACGAAACTGTCGAAGCGGTGCGATCGCCTGGGGTGGCCGGCCATCCCGGCGGCGGCGAACCATTCCGCCCACATCTCGCGTGCGCCGGCAACCAGAAGCAGCGGCAGGGAGGTCCAGTCTGCGTCAGCGGCCAGGCCCGGCGCCGCCACCGGCACGAGCCGCTCGGTGGTCAGCCTGTCGGCTTCGCGGCCGGGAAAGGATCCGTTGCCGAAGCGGATGTCGAGCACGGAGCCCGGCAAGTCGTAGTCGGCAGGGCGATGGATCGTCACCAGGTCGAGCTGGACGCGCGGCGCCTTAGCCAGATCGGGCATTGCCGGAACCAGCATCAGCAAGGCAAAGGAGATCGGCGCCCGGATGGTCACGGTCTGGACGGCGCGGGGTTCGAAAAGTTCCGCGGTGCTGTTGCCGATGGTGGCGAAGGCCGACTGGATGTGAGGCAGGTAGGCCGCACCCTCCGGCGACAGCGCGACGCCGCGCGCCAGCCGCGAAAACAAACGTGTCTGCAGCCGCTCCTCGAGAAACCGGATGTGCTGGCTGACGGCCGCCTGAGTGAGGCCGAGTTCGGCTGCCGCCGCGGTGAAATTCGACAGCCGCGCCGCGGCCTCGAAACTGCGCAGCCAGTCGAGGGGAGGCAGGGGTGAGTTTGTTCGAGCCATTAGTGTACTACGGTCATTGGCCAAAAAATGATAATTTGAATTATGCCTGTCGCGCGGCCAACGTGCAATCGAAACCCTGCGGATCGGGCTGCGGGGACGCAATGGACAGGAACGGATCTCCATGCTCACCCACGCGCTGATCGGCGACGAAGGCAAAACAATCGAACTTGGCTGGAAGGACGGGTCGCGTACCCGCTTTCATGCCGTGTGGCTGCGCGACAATGCGCTCGACGACAAGACGCGCAGCGCCGGCAATGGGCAACGGCTCATCACTATCCTCGACATTCCCGCCGACACCAGGATCAGCGCGGCGTCGATCAAGGGCGATGCCCTGGAGATCAGCTTCGTGCCCGAGCAGAAAACGGTGAGTTTCCCAGCGGCATGGCTGAGCGCCAACACCTATGATCGCGGCGAGGCCCGCCGGCCCGGCTGGACAGGCGAGGGCACCGCCCGATGGACCAAGGCCACCATGCAGAATTCGGTCCCGCGCGCCGGTTATTCTGCCGCCAGCGGCGACCAAGCCGTCTTGCGGCAATGGCTGTCGGCGGTGAAAGCCTATGGCTTCGCGGTGATGGACGATCTGCCCACCGAATCCGGAGCGCTTTGCAAAGTGTCCGATCTGTTCGGCTATATCAGGGAGACCAATTACGGGCGCTGGTTCGAAGTGCGCGCCGAGGTCAATCCCAGCAATCTCGCCTACACGAATCTCGGCCTCCAGGCGCACACCGACAATCCCTATCGCGACCCGGTGCCGACACTGCAGATCCTGTCCTGTATCGAAAATACGGTTGAGGGTGGCGAGTCCAGTGTCGTTGACGGGTTTGCCGTTGCGGCCGCGCTGCAGGCTGAGAACCCCGAAGGCTTCCGGCTGTTGAGTTCATGCCCGGCGCGCTTCGAATATGCCGGCTCTTCCGGCGTTCGGTTGCAGGCAAAGCGGCCGATGATCGAGCTCGGACCCGACGGCGAGCTGATCTGCATTCGCTTCAACAACCGTTCGCTGGCGCCGACGGTCGATGTGCCGTTCGCCGACATGGAGGCTTACTACGCCGCCTATCGCCGGTTCGCAGAACTGATCGAGGATCCGTCCTTCGAAGTGACGTTCAAGCTCGAAGCGGGGCAGGCGTTCATCGTCGACAACACGCGCGTCATGCATGCCCGCAAGGCGTTTTCCGGCACCGGCAAACGCTGGCTGCAGGGTTGCTATGCCGACAAGGACGGCCTGCTGTCGACGCTCGCGGCGATCGAGCACGGGTTCAAGGAGGCGGCGGAATGAGCGGCCAGGACCTGAACGCGGACACGATCGTCGAGTTCATCGCCGACATCTTTGAGCGCCGGGGCGCGGAATCCTATCTCGGCGAACCCGTCACCATGTCGGAGCACATGCTGCAGGGCGCCTGGTTCGCCGAGCAGGACGGCGCGCTCGACGAACTGGTCGCGGCGGCCCTGCTGCACGACATCGGCCACTACACCAGCGAGTTCGGCACCTATTCGCCAGAGGATGTCGAAGACAAGCATCATGACGAGGCTGGTGGCGAGGTGCTGGCGCCGTTCTTTCCGCCTGTCATCGTCGAATGCGTCAGGCTGCATGTCGCGGCCAAGCGCTATCTCTGCGCCACCGACCCGACCTATTTCGGCAAGCTCTCGCAGGCCTCGGTGCATACGCTGTCGCTGCAAGGCGGACCGATGAGCGCCGAGGAGGTGGCCGAGTTCCGCAAGAACCCGTTCCACGAGGAAGCGGTCCGAGTCCGCATCTGGGATGAGAGCGGCAAGATCGCCAACATGAAGACGCGGACGTTTCGCGATTACGTGCCGCTGCTGCAGCGGGTTGTCAGCGACTTTCGCGATCGCGCCTGACGGCGGGCATAAGCTCGACACCTGTTCATATGCATGCTGGAGGCGCGGCATTCGCCGCACCTCCCTTGGTGCCTTGTCCGGTTGACTATCCCTTGTGGTGGACCTGCTGCAGCCCGTAGACCGGCGTCGCGATGCCTTCGTGCCGCGCCTTCAATTGCAGCGACAGGAATTGCGAATAGTGGCGTGACTGGTGCAAATTGCCGCCGTGGAACCACAGCGCTTCCTGTTGCGTCGGCTTCCACATGTTGCGCAACTCGCCTTCCCAAGGGCCGGGATCCTTGGTGGTGTTCGAGCCGAGGCCCCAGCATTTGCCAACCTTGTCGGCGGTTTCGCGCGATATCAGATCGGCGGCCCAGCCATTCATCGAGCCGTAGCCGGTGGCGTAGACGATGAGGTCCGCAGGCAGTTCCGATCCATCGGAGAGCAGGACCGAATGCTCCTTGATCTCTTTGACGTCGACGCCGCTCTTCAGCTTGATCGAACCATCGATGACCAGTTGCGAGGCGCCGACGTCGATGTAATAGCCAGAGCCGCGCCTGAGGTACTTCATGAACAGGCCGGACTCGTCGTCGCCCCAGTCGAGCATGAAACCGGCCTTTTCCAGTCCCTTGTAGAATGCCGCGTCGCGCTTCTTCATCTCGGCATAGGCCGGAATCTGGAACTCGTGCAGGATTTTGTAGGGCAGCGAAGCAAAGATCAGGTCGGCCTTGGCCGTGGTGATGCCATTCTGCAGCGCCTGCTCCGAATAGAGCGAACCCAGGCCGATTTCCATCAACGTGTCGGATCTGGAGATGTGGGTACTCGAGCGCTGCACCATGGTGACGTCTGCACCGGCTTCCCAAAGTGCGGCTGCGATGTCGTGGGCGGAATTGTTGGAACCGATAACGACGGCCTTTTTGCCGGCATAGGCGTCGGGGCCGGGGTGCTTCGAGGAGTGATGCTGGTCGCCCTTGAAACTCTCCATGCCCTTGAACTTCGGCAGATTGGCCTTGCCGGACTGTCCGGTGGCCAGCACCAGCTGCTTCGGCTTCAGGGTGATGTCCTTGCCGTCGCGGTGGACGACGACAGTCCATTCCTTCTTCTCGTCGTCATAGGAAGCGCTCTTGGCCTCGGTCGAGGACCAGTAGTTCAGCTCCATCACCTTGGTGTACATTTCCAGCCAGTCGCCGATCTTGTCCTTGGGCGAGAAGACCGGCCAGTTCTTCGGGAAGTCGATATAGGGCAGATGGTCGTACCAGACCGGGTCATGCAGGCAGAGCGACTTGTAGCGTTTGCGCCAGCTGTCGCCAGCCCGCTCGTTCTTCTCGATGATGATGGTCGGGAGGCCAAGCTGCCGCAGCCGCGCGCCAAGCGCGATGCCGCCCTGGCCGCCGCCGATGATGACCGTATAGGGCTGTGTCTTGAAGCCGAGCTCGGCGGCTTCCTTCTCGCGTTCTTCCTTCCATGTCGGACGGTTCTTACCAGAACCATGTTTGGCGCCCATCGGCCGCGCGAAGCCCGCCGGCTCTTCGTGACCTTTCAACTCGGTCATGGTGGTCAGCAGCGTCCAGATCTTGCCGTCCTTCAGCCTGATATGACCGAAGCCGCGCGCCACCTCCGTCTCGAAGCTGATCCAGCCCTCGATCAACCCACCGCTCTCGGTCGCGTCCTCGCCCTTGGCGATGGCAAAGTGTGACGGCCTCGTTTTCGACAACTGGCTTTTCAGCATGTCGCCGACCTGGTCGCGGCCTTCCATGGTCTTGATGTTCCAGGTGAAGGTGACGAGGTCGCGCCAGTAGCAATCCTCCTGAAAGCAATCGACCGCTTTCTCGATGTCATTGGCGGCCAAGGCGGCGCCGAATTGGTCGAGCAGGTCGGACAGTTTCTTGCTAGGGGCCTTGTCGAGCATCAGGTTTCCTCCCGTAAAATCCAGATCGTCATAGTGGTTCCGCCGGACTTGCCGGCCGGAAAGCCAAGTATCGGCAGAGATGACGGCCCTCGTCACGCCCCACCATAGTTTCAAGCGGTTTCAAAGGCTTATCTTAAGAGCACGATTCCGGACCCGGTTCGGGGGCGCCCTTGCGGTGACGATGGAAGTGATGCTCCGACATCCATGATGTCGGGAAGGATGCGGCGTCCGTCGCGCGATCGTGATGGCCATTTGCCGAGCCATGAAGTGTCTTCATCGCCGGCGCGATTTTTCCCGTTGACAGGCCGCCTTTCCCGCCCTTAGTGTCCGCCACCATGAAAACGGCACTCATTCTCGTAGGAAAGCGCGTGGGCAAGGCGGTGTAACCGCCGGGCGAAAACCCCCCATGCGCAAGACACAGGCTCCCTCGGGGGCCTTTTTTATTGCCCGAAACACGACTAAACGACCAGCAACGCCCAAATGGCGACAGTACGGGACCAGACCGATGAGCAACGGACAGAACGAGCGGCGCGAAATGACGGGCGCCGAAATGGTGGTGCAGGCGCTGAAGGACAATGGCGTCAAACATGTCTTCGGCTATCCGGGCGGCGCTGTCCTTCCGATCTATGACGAGATCTTCCAGCAGGACGAGGTCGAGCACATCCTGGTGCGCCACGAGCAGGGCGCGGGCCATGCGGCGGAAGGCTATGCGCGCTCGACCGGCAAGGCCGGCGTGATGCTGGTGACCTCCGGCCCCGGCGCCACCAATGCGGTGACGCCGCTGCAGGACGCGCTGATGGATTCGATTCCGCTGGTCTGCCTGACCGGGCAGGTGCCGACCTCGCTGATCGGCTCGGACGCGTTTCAGGAATGCGATACGGTCGGTATCACGCGCCCCTGCACCAAGCACAACTGGCTGGTGAAGGACGTCAACGAACTCGCCGCGACCATCCACGAGGCTTTCCATGTCGCGACCACCGGCCGCCCCGGCCCGGTCGTCGTCGACATCCCGAAGGACGTGCAGTTCGCCAAGGGATTCTACGTCCCGCCGCAGATCGCGCCGCGCACCAGCTACCAGCCCAAGGTCCAGGGTGACCTGGACAAGATCAAGGCGGCGGTCGAGCTGATGGCGGGCGCCCGGAAGCCGATCATCTATAGCGGCGGCGGTGTCATCAATTCCGGCCCGGAAGCGAGCCATCTGCTGCGCGAACTGGTCGATCTCACCGGTTTCCCGATCACCTCGACGCTGATGGGCCTCGGTGCCTATCCGGCATCGGGCAAGAACTGGATGGGCATGCTCGGCATGCACGGCACCTATGAAGCCAACATGGCCATGCATGACTGCGACGTGATGATCTGCATCGGCGCGCGTTTCGACGACCGTATCACCGGGCGGCTGACCGCCTTCTCGCCGAACTCGAAGAAGATCCACATCGACATCGATCCGTCGTCGATCAACAAGAATGTCCACACCGAGGTGCCGATCATCGGCGATGTCGGCCGGGTGCTGGAGGATATGGTGCGGCTGTGGCGGGCGAGCGCCAAGGCCGACAAGAAGGCGCTCTATCCCTGGTGGGAGCAGATCGCCAAATGGCGCGCGCGCGACTCGCTCGCCTACAAGATGAACAACGACGTGATCATGCCGCAATACGCCATCGAGCGGCTCTACGCGCTGACCAAGGATATGGACACCTACATCACCACCGAGGTCGGCCAGCACCAGATGTGGGCGGCGCAGCACTATCATTTCGAGAAGCCGAACCGCTGGATGACGTCGGGCGGGCTGGGCACGATGGGCTATGGCCTGCCGGCGGCGCTCGGCGTGCAGATCGCGCATCCCGACGCGCTGGTCATCGACATTGCCGGCGACGCTTCAGTGCAGATGACGATGCAGGAGATGAGCGCTGCCGTTCAGCACAATGCGCCGATCAAGATCTTCATCTTGAACAACCAGTATATGGGCATGGTGCGGCAGTGGCAGCAGCTGCTGCACGGCAACCGGCTCTCGCATTCCTACACTGAAGCGATGCCGGACTTCGTCAAGCTGGCCGAGGCCTATGGCGGCCACGGCATTCGCTGCGAGAAGCCGGACGAACTGGACGACGCGATCAAGGAGATGATCTCGGTGAGGAAGCCGGTGCTGTTCGATTGCCGCGTGGCGACGCTCGCCAATTGCTTCCCGATGATCCCGTCGGGCAAGGCGCACAACGAGATGCTGTTGCCCGACGAGGCGACCGACGAGGCGGTGGCCAACGCCATCGACGCCAAGGGCAGGGAACTGGTGTAGCCAGCCGAGCCGAAGCAGGGCTGTCGCGAGAAGCCGTGCGCAAACAGAGAATTAGCTCAAGAGCTTGAAATCGAGATTCATGTCATGAACGCACAGCTACAGCCGACCGGTTCCGCCTATTTCATCGCCAAGGAAACGGAAAAGCCGGAAAACCACACGCTTTCCGTGCTGGTCGACAACGAGCCGGGCGTGCTTGCCCGGGTCATCGGCCTGTTTTCCGGGCGCGGCTACAACATCGAGAGCCTGACCGTCTCCGAGACCGAACATGAAAAGCACCTGTCGCGCATCACCATCGTGACGCGCGGCACGCCGCATGTGCTGGAGCAGATCAAGCATCAGCTCGAGCGCATCGTGCCGGTGCACCGCGTCGTCGACCTGACCGTGCGTTCGCATGAATCCGGCCAGGAGCGGCCGCTGGAGCGCGAACTGGCACTCGTCAAGGTTGCCGGCACCGGCGAGGCCCGCGTCGAGGCCCTGCGGCTGGCCGATGCGTTCCGCGCCAGCGTCATCGATGCCAACACCGAGCATTTCATCTTCGAGATCACCGGCAAGGGCTCCAAGATCGACCAGTTCATCGCCATCATGAAGCCGCTCGGCCTGGTCGAAATCTGCCGCACCGGCGTGGCGGCGTTGAACCGCGGCCCGCAGGCGATGTAGGGCTTCGGCGGTTAGCGCCCCGAACCGGGGGCTGACGCCTTCGAAAAAGGGGGAGGCTCCTGGCCTCGCTGTGGGCCCGCCTGTGGCCTTTGCGCGGTCGCCGGGAAGAGACAATAATGCTGACTTATCAGGGAGGATATCATGTCGCTTGATGCATTCCTTGCCCTGCTTGTCTACGCCTTCGTGACGTCGATCACGCCCGGGCCGAACAATCTCATGCTTCTGGCATCGGGCGTGAATTTCGGTATCGTCAGATCGGTTCCGCACATGCTGGGCATCAGCATCAGTTTCCTGGTGCTGCTGGTCGCCGTGGGCCTCGGACTCGGCGCTGTGCTGACGGCGTTCCCGGCGCTGCACACCGGATTGAAGATCGCCGGCGGCGCCTATCTGCTCTATCTTGCCTGGAAGATCGCCATGTCGCGCTCGCTTAGCGGCAAGGGCGAGGTGAAGGCGCAGCCGATGCGCTTCATCGATGCGGCGGCGTTCCAGTGGGTCAATCCCAAGGCATGGGTGATGGCGATCACCGCCATGGCCGTCTACACCAATCCGGAGCATCCATTCCTGTCGGTGGTGTTGATCGCCGTGGCCTTCACCATCGTCAATTTGCCGAGCGTCTCGGTGTGGGCGGGTTTCGGCACCGCACTGCGCGGTTTCCTGTCGGACCCGGTGCGGCTGAAATGGTTCAACATCGCCATGGGCGTACTGCTGGCGGCGACGCTTTGGCCGATGCTGAGGTAGGCCGTGGGGCGCACCGTCTGATCGTCGAAAGACAGGATCCGAAGTCTAGGCGTACTGTCCGGATCGGGAGCCAGGCCGCATTGCACAACCATTGTGCAGTGCACATTAAATCTTCGTAATGCCGTCTTTTGGCCCTTTTCCGACAAAGGTGTGTCCTATCTATTCTAGCGCAAATCGCGGCAACGGGCCGTGATTTGCGCTAGAATAGAACCATCGGACCACGACGTGTCGGGTGGAGAGAGCCTTTGACCATGCGTGGAAAAGTCGTTCTTTCGTTGCTTGCCGTCGCTTGTCTGGGCGCGGCGGGGTGGCTTTATCTTTCGCCTGATGCGCTGGGCAAGGTTCAACAGCTGTTCGGCGCAAAGCAGGTGGCCGCGTCGGACAAACCGGCTGCTGGTTCGGACAAGAAAGCCGCCAGCGTGGCGCGCTCGGCCTCCATTCTTTCGGCCGTCGCCTCTACAGCCGATTTCCCGATCCGGCGTTACGCCATCGGCTTCGTCTCCTCTCCCGCCGTCGTCAATATCAATGCGCGTGTGTCCAGCCAGATCGTATCGATCGACGTCAAGGACGGGCAGATGGTGAAGACCGGCGACGTTCTGTTTTCGCTCGATGACCGTGCGCTGAAGGCGCAGCTTGCCAAGGACCAGGCGACGCTCGCCAAGGACCAGGCGATGCTCGCCAGCTCGCAGTCCGATCTCCAGCGCGCCAAGGATCTGGTCGCCAAGCAGGCTGGCACACAACAGACCTACGACCAGGC
>NZ_RZRQ01000163.1:0-13209 GCF_003997785.1 Mesorhizobium sp. M7D.F.Ca.US.004.01.2.1
GCGTTGAACAAGGCATAGAGCTGGGCTGCCTCGGCGCCAAGTGGCGTCACAGCACCGGCACTTTGCGCGGCTTCCTGGGACAATCTCAGGTCTTTCAGCATTAGTGCCGCTGCAAATCCTGGGTTGTAGTCCCTGTTTGCGGGCGAAGTCGGCACCGGGCCGGGCACCGGGCAATAGGTGGTCAAGGACCAGCATTGGCCCGACGAGGTCGAGGCGACGTCGAACAGCGCCTGGTTTGACAGACCGAGCTTTTCCGCCAGCACGAAGGCTTCGGCGACGCCGATCATCGAAATGCCGAGGATCATGTTGTTGCAGATCTTTGCCGCCTGTCCGGCGCCGTCGCCGCCGCAATGCACGATGCGGCCGGCCATCGGTTTCAGGACCGGCTCGGCAACGGCGAAGGCATCGTCGGAGCCTCCGGCCATGAAGGTCAGCGTGCCGGCCGCGGCACCGCCGGTGCCGCCCGAGACGGGCGCATCGATGGACAGCAGGCCGTGTTTGGCGGCAATAGCATGCGCCTTGCGCGCCGATTCGACATCGATGGTCGAGGAATCGACGAACAGCGCGCCCTTTTTCACCTTGGGCGCGATGTCCTCGTAGACCGACAGCACATGCTTGCCGGCCGGCAGCATGGTGATCACCACGTCGGCATCCTTCACCGCGGCAGGTGCATTCGCCATGATCGTCACGCCATGTTCTTTGGCGACGGTGAGGTTCTCCGGCACGAGGTCGAAGCCGTTCACCGCATGCCCCGCCTTGACCAGATTGGCGGCCATCGGATTGCCCATGTTACCGAGGCCGATGAAGGCGATCGTCGTCATTGTCTCTCTCCGAACTTTGGTGATCTCAACGGCCAATTAGCGCGCGTGCGATGATGACGCGCATGATCTCGTTGGTGCCTTCGAGGATCTGGTGCACCCGCAGGTCCCGCACCAGCTTCTCGATGCCGTAGTCGTGCAGGTAGCCGTAGCCGCCGAGCAGTTGCAGCGCATCGTTGGCGACGGTGAAGCCGGTATCGGTGACGAAGCGCTTGGCCATCGCCGACCATTTGCCGGCATCCGGCGCCTTGCGGTCGAGCTTGGAGGCGGCGGCATAGAGGAAGATGCGCGCCGCCTGCAGCTCGGTCTCCATGTCGGCCAGCCTGAACTGCAGCGCCTGGAACTGGTTGATCTTCGAGCCGAAGGCCTTGCGCTCGGCGGTGTAGGAAAGCGCCTTGTCGAGCGCCGATTGCGCGCCGCCCAGCGAACAGGCGGCGATGTTCAGCCGGCCGCCGTCGAGCCCGGCCATGGCAATGCCGAAACCAGCGCCTTCGCCCGACAAAAGGTTCTCCGCCGGCACCTTGCAGTCCTCGAAAATGACCTGGCGAGTCGACTGCATGTGCCAGCCCATCTTGTGCTCGTTGGCGCCGAAGGAGAGGCCTGGTGCGTCTTTCGGCACGACGATGGTGGAAATGCCTTTCGGCCCCTCGGCGCCTGTGCGCACCATGACGGCGTAGACATCGCTGTCGCCGGCACCTGAGATGAACTGCTTGGTGCCGTTGAGAACATAGTCGCCGCCGCTCTTCACCGCACGCGTTTTCAGCGCCGCGGCATCGGAACCGGAGCCGGGCTCGGTCAGGCAGTAGCTCGCCAGCCATTCCATCGAAGCGAGCTTCGGCAGGAAGCGCTGGCGCTGTTCGTCATTGCCGAAACGGTCGATCATCGAGGCCACCATGTTGTGGATCGAGATGAACGACGAAAAGGCCGGATCGGCATGCGACAACGCCTCGAAGATCAGCACGGCGTCGAGCCGGCCAAGTGCCGAGCCGCCGACGTCGTCCCTGATATAGATGCCGCCAAGGCCGAGCGGCCCGGTCTCGCGGATCACATCGGCCGGGAAATGCTTGTTGCGGTCCCAGTCGAGTGCGTTCGGCGCGACGCGGTCGGCGGCGAAGGCCTGCGCCATCTCCTGGATGGCGTGCTGCTCCTCGTTGAGTTCGAACTGGCTGGTGCTCGCATCGACCGCGGCGTCCATGGCGTGCTCCCTAATATCTTCGACCTGTTGGCCTGTCGTTTTTGGCTTTGCGCGCGCACCAATCTAGACCAATGATGCCGCCGCGCAACCCGACCCTTCGCGGAGCGGCTGTGCACCAATGCATGTCCGGAGTACAATGTGACGACAAAATTCGATGACCTGCTGGGACAGTTCCACGCATACCTTGCGTCCGTCGATCACCCCCTGGTGCGCGATGCCGTGGCCCGGATCGGCTGGGAGATGCCGGCCCGCACGCTGGAGCCACGTCCGCTTGCCTGCCTGCGTCATCTCGATCGCTCCGCCGAGCTGGCGCCGCGGGATGCCAAGCCGCTGGTGCAACTGCTTGCCGAGCGTCGGAATGATTTCCGTTGGGGGCAGACCTATGGCGAGGCGGATTTCGGAAAAGAGTTCATCGACAATTACGGCTGGCTGGAGGTGTTCGGCACGCGAGGCCACTTCGCCAATGACGAGGTGGCCGCGGGCCTGCTGATCCTTGGGCCCGATATCGTCTATCCCGACCATCATCACGTTGCCGAGGAAATCTACATTCCGCTGACTGGCGGCACCGAATGGCGCATGGGCGAGAGCGGCTTTTGCATGCGCACGGCCGGTGAGGTTGTCCACCATGCGTCCAACGTCAATCACGCCATGCGCACCGGCAAAGACCCATTGCTGGCGCTCTACATCTGGCGCGGCGGGCCGCTTGCGCAGAAATCCGACATCACCGGAACCGTGGCGCAGGGCAGGGGCTGATGGCCAAAGCGATCATGCTGCAAGGCACGGGTTCGGATGTCGGCAAGACGGTGCTGGTCGCCGGCCTCTGCCGCGCAGCCAGGAAGCGTGGACTGAAGGTGCGGCCGTTCAAGCCGCAGAACATGTCGAACAACGCCGCCGTCGCCAATATTCCGGGCGACAATGCTGGTGGCGGCGAGATCGGCCGCGCGCAATGGCTGCAGGCGATCGCTTGCGGCGTGGCACCCTCGGTCCACATGAACCCGGTGCTGCTGAAGCCGCAGACCGATGTCGGCGCGCAGGTCATCGTGCAGGGCAAGGTGTTCGGCGAAGCGCGGGCGCGCGACTACCAGGCGATGAAGGGCCGGCTGATGGATGCCGTTCTGGACTCCTGGGGCAAGGTCGGCGAGGGCGCCGATCTGGTCATCGTCGAGGGCGCCGGCTCGCCGGCCGAGATCAACCTGCGCAGCCGCGACATCGCCAATATGGGCTTTGCCACGCGCGCCGATGTGCCTGTGGTGCTGGTCGGCGACATCGATCGCGGCGGCGTCATCGCCTCAGTTGCCGGAACGCATCTGATCTTGCCGGAAGAAGACCGGCGCATGATCGTCGGCTACCTCATCAACAAGTTTCGCGGCGACGTTTCCCTGTTCGACGACGGCATCAGGTCGATCGAGAAATTCACGGGCTGGCGCTGTTTTGGCGTCGTTCCGTGGCTGAAGGCGGCGGCACGCCTTCCTTCGGAAGATTCGGTGGTGCTGGAACGGCTGGCGTCCGGCGAAGCGCGCGCATTGAAGGTGGCCGTGCCGGTGCTTGGCCGTATCGCCAATTTCGACGATCTCGACCCGCTCAAGGCCGAACCGCAGGTCGAGGTGGTGTTCGTGCCGCCGGGAAAGTCGCTGCCCGCCGATGCCGGGCTGGTGGTCATTCCAGGCTCGAAGTCGACGATCGGCGATCTCCTGAAATTCCGCGAGAACGGTTGGGACCGCGACCTTCTTGCCCATCGCACGCGCGGCGGCCATGTCGTCGGCATTTGCGGCGGCTTCCAGATGCTCGGCCGTATCGTGCGCGACCCCGACGGCATCGAAGGCAGCGTCACCGAGGCCGAAGGGCTTGGCCTGCTCGACATCGAAACGGTGATGGAACCGGAAAAGACGGTGCGCAATGTCAGTGCCCACTCGGTGCCGTTCGACCTGCCGCTCGAAGGCTACGAAATCCATCTCGGCCGCACCACCGGGCCGGATACGCTGCGGCCTTCCGCCGTCATCAACGGTATCGATGACGGTGCTGTGTCGGCCGATGGCAAGGTGATCGGCACCTATATGCATGGCCTGTTTGGCGCCGACGGCTTTCGCGGGAGATTCCTCGAAAGCCTCGGCATCAAGGGCGGTGGCATCGACTACCGGGCCGAGGTCGAGCGGGCGCTGGACGAGGTCGCAGCCGAGTTGGAGACCCATCTCGACTGTGACGCGATCTTTGCGCTGGCTCGGTAATTCGCGACGCAGGCTGGCTCAGGCCCTTTCGCCCGCCTTCGGCCAGTAGGTGCCAAACGACCAGACGTTGCCTTCCGGGTCGCGGCAGATGAATTCGCGGCTGCCATAGTCGCGGTTCGTCAATTCCTGGATGATCGTGGCGCCGGCCTTCCTGGCCTTGGCATAGGCGGCATCGGCATCATCGACGGCAATGTAGATCGACTTGCCGCCGCCTGAGCCGGGTTCGCCGACCATCTTGCCGTAGTCGTCGTCGCGCACCGCGCCCAGCATGATCATCGAGGAGCCGAAGACCAGTTCGGCATGGTGCACGACATCGCCTTCGCCATACCGGGCGCGAACGCTGAAGCCGAAAGCCTCGCCCAGCCAGTCGATCATTTTTGCCGCGTTCTTGTAGCGCAAAGCCGGGTAGAGGCGGGGCGCTTCAGTGGTGGTGGGCATGGGAACTCCTTCAGTCGGGTTGGTCGATGAACCCTGTTTGTGCATGTCGTTGTCCCAAAACCGCTGCGCACTTTTGGGCGACATGCATCACTCTGTTCGAAGGCTGTTCCAGCGTCTTGAAGAAATGTTACCTGACTGAGAGCGCGGTCGGCGTCTCGCCGGCAAGGTCGCGGAACTCGCGCACCAGATGCGCCTGGTCGGCATAGCCACAATCGGCGGCGATGCCAGCCCAGTCGACGGTTTGCTGCCTCGACAGGCCGAGCGCGCGGTTGAAGCGGACGATGCGCGACAGCGTCTTGGGGCCAATGCCGATGGCGTTGGAAAAACTGCCGGCGAGATGTTTGCGGCTCCAGCCCAGCCTTTCGGCGATCGATGCAATGCGGGTCCGGCCGCCGGATGTGATGATGCGGTCATAGGCCCAGGCGATTTCGAGCGGCGTTTCTGGGGCATTCTCGAGACGGGCGGTGACGAAGGCTTCGACCATGTCGAAACGCGTCGTCCAGTCCGGCGCGTTGCCAAGCCGTTCACGCAGCGCCAAGCCTTGCGCGCCCAGCACGTCGTCGAGGACGACCATGCTGTCGGCCAGTTCGCTCATCGGCAGGCGGAAGAAACGGCGTGCGCCAAGCGGCGTGAAGTTGACCTGGACGCAGCAGGCGCCGCCGAAGGATTCGATCACCACCGGTCCGGCATAGAGGCCGGCGGCGAAACTGGCGAAGCGGTCATTGTCGCCGGGCGCCTTGCCGAGGCCGATGGCGAAGGGTTCGGCGAAGCTGATGACCAGGGGTACGGTGAGCGACGCGTATTCGACGTTGCGAAGATGGCCGGCCGCCATTTCGCGATAGCCGCAAATATCTGAGACGATCCCCGCAAGTCGAGGATTGGGCAGGCGCCGGCGCATCTCGAACCGCCCGGCGACGGATCGGTCCTGCTCTTGCTGGAGTTGCATCTCGACTGGCATCGGCCATCCTTGCGCCAAGGCAAATCTAGCAGACCCGGGGCCGGAATCAAAAGCGCCCGGCTTTTGGCCGGGCGCTCCTCGTCCCCACTTCAAGGGAAATGGTCAGGCGCCGCGCATCAGGCAGCCGCCGGCAAGCACGATGAAAGCAATAAGAACAATCCACACCGATGCGAGTGGAATGAACGCAAGAACGCCAAGCGCGGCGAGAACGCCGATGATGGCGACAACAACGGAGATAATAAAAACAATCTGGGTAGGTGCGCTAAGATTCATGTGTGGCTCCTCCAACATGATTCGAACACCGGCATTCTATCAGGGCGCGTGATCACACACCAATCAGGGCCCGCAGTGGGTTCGCCGGGTCGGCCAGCAGCTTCACCGCCAGCGCCAGGCACACGATCACAAGCAGCGGCTTGATCAGTTTTGCGCCGATGCGCATGGCCAGGCTGGCGCCGACGCGAGCGCCGAGGAACTGGGCAACGCCCATCATCAGGCCGATCTTCCAATAGACGACGCCGAAGGCCGCGAAGACGATGAAGCCGCCGATGTTGGAGGCGAAGTTGAGCAGCTTGGTATGCGCCGTCGCCTTGAGCACGCCGTAGCCGGCAAGCGCCACGAAGGCCAGCATGTAGAAGGAGCCGGCGCCTGGTCCGAACAGGCCGTCGTAGAAGCCGATGGCAGGCACCAGGGTCAGTCCGAACAGGAACGGCGACAGGCGCTCGGCGCGATCCACATCATTCATGTTGGGCTTGAACGCGAAGTAGAGTGCGATGGCGATCAGCACGATGGGCAGGGCGGCCCGCAGAATGTCACCCGGCACGATCGTTGCCAGCAAGGCGCCCATGGCGCTTCCGACAAGGGCCAAAAGCGCCGACGGCAATTGCCGGCGCAGGTCGACATGACCCTTCGACGCATAGTGGATGGTCGCCGAGCCCGAGCCGAACATGCCTTGCAGTTTGTTGGTGGCGAGTGCCTGGACCGGCGTGAAGCCGGCAAGCAGCAGCGCCGGCACGGTGATCAGCCCGCCGCCGCCGGCGATCGAATCGACAAAGCCCGCGGCAAAGGCGGCGAAAGCGAGCATGGCGACGGTCTGGATGCTAAGGTCGATCATCTGATGTATGGAGGGGTCCGGCCGGCTGAGATATCGGGCGTTCGACCACGACCGCCCTGTTTGCGCAAGATCGATTCCGCGCTACCTCTATCCAAGCGCATCGCGCTTGGATTTGTGTGTGCGTGTAGTTAACCCGAAAAGAGGCTCCTGATGGCATTCGCATTGCTGGACCAGATACGTCAGATCTTCGACGGCGACCCGGGCGTGCGCAAGGTGGCGGACGATCCGGTCCTGTCGGCGGAACTGCTGATGCTGTTTCGCATGATCCTGGCCGATGGGTCGGTCAGCGAGAGCGAGATGGTTGCCTTCCGGCGCATCTGCAAGGACGCCTTCGGCATTCAGGAAAGCAGCATCGACAGCGTCATCGAATATCTCAACGAGTTCGGCTACGAGACCAACGGCTCGCAGGCCATCGCGCTGTTCCGCGATCTCGACATCGAACGGCGCAAGCAATTGGCCCAGCATATGGCTGACATCGCCAAGGCGGATTCACAATTGGCCGAAAGCGAAGTGCGGCTGCTGCGCCGAACGCTCGACCTGCTCGACATCAGCCCGGTCGATGTGGTGAAGCCGGAAGGCTGAGGCCTGAGCAACGGTCGGACGTCGAAGGAGCGTCTAATGGGCTTTGCCGACAGCTATCTGGGGCAATTGCGGGCATTGATCGGGGATCGGCTCGTGCTGATGCCGGGCGCTCGCATCGTCATCGAATGTGCCGACGGCCGCATCCTCTTGCAGAAACGGACCGATTTTGGCCTGTGGGGCCTGCCTGGCGGCAATGCCGAGGAAGGCGAGGGCCTGGAAGCGGTGGTGATCCGGGAGATACTCGAGGAAACCGGGTTGATCGTCAGCAACGTTGAACCATTCGGGTTCGGCTGCGACCCGCGCTATGAAACCTTCCAGTTTCCGAATGGCGATCGTGCCCAGTTCTTCGCTTTGATGTTCTACACGCGCTCCTTTGAAGGCGAGGCGACCGTTACTGACGACGAGAGCAGTGCCGTCGGCTGGTTCGCGCCTGACAGCCTGCCCGAACTGCTGCCCAACATGGCGCGCAGCATCGAGGCCTATCTCCGGTTCAAGGCCACCGGAAAATTCCAGATGATCTGAGAGGTTAACCTTGCTCCTGCATTCGCCGAGCGATTGCCCGGTGCAGATCAGGGGCGGCGGTGACAAGCGCCTTGGCCGCCTCTGACTGCGGGTGGTCGAGCACCTCGTTTGTCTTGCCGCGCTCGACGATCTTACCGTCATGCATGACCAGCACCTCGTCCGTTATGGCGCGGGCGACGGTCAGGTCGTGGGTGATGAAGAGATAGGCGATGCCGAGCTTCTGGTTGAGCTCCGCGAACAAATCGAGGATCTGGGCGCGGATCGAGACGTCGAGCGCCGAGACCGGCTCGTCGGCGACGACCAGTTTGGGGCGGGTGATGATGGCGCGGGCGATCGACAGGCGCTGACGCTGGCCGCCGGAAAATTCGTGCGGGTATTTGTCCATGTCGCTGATGCCGAGGCCGACTTCGTGCAGGGCATGCGCCACCATCTCGCGGCGCTCGGCGCGCGTCGGCTTTTTCTCCAGCACATGCAGGGGTTCGGCGACCAGTTTTTCTACCTTCTGGCGCGGGTCGAAGGATCCGTAGGGATCTTGAAAAACGACCTGCATGTCGCGTCGCGCCGGCTTCAGCTCGGCTTCGCTCTCGCCAGTGATAGTCTCGCCACGAAACGAGATCGTGCCCGATGTCGGCCGATCCAGCGCCAGGATCATGCGGGCGAGCGTTGACTTGCCGCAGCCGGAGCGGCCGACCAGCGCCACCGATTGACCCGGGGCCATCGACAGCGAGACGTCGTCGACAGCGCGGATACCAGGCGCGCGCTTGAACAGCGAGGTACGCCGGCCGGGATAGTCGCGGGTCACGCCCTCGACCTGAAGCAAAGGTCGGCCCGTCTCGATGCCGTGCGGCCTAGCGCGCGCCGGCACGTGCATCGAGGCCTGGGCCAGTTGGCGCGTGTAGGGGTGGAGCTGTTCGGACAGCGTGCGTGCCGTGTCTCCGGCCTCCATCACCTCGCCGCGGCGCAGGATGGTGATGCGGTCGGCCATCTCGGTCACCACGGCGAGGTCGTGCGAGATCAGGAGCAGGCCCATGCGGCCTTCGGCGACGAGGTCGCGCAGGAGGTCGAGGATCTGTGCCTGCAGCACCACATCGAGCGCCGTCGTCGGTTCGTCGGCGATCAGCAGCTTCGGCTTCAGCGCGCAAGCGATGGCGATGACGACGCGCTGGCGCTGGCCACCCGACAGTTCGTGCGGATAGCGCGACATCGGGAATTTCGCTTCGGGCAGGCCGACGCGGTCGAGCATTTTTCGCGCCCGATCTTCGGCCTCGGCGCGGCTGGCCTTGGTGTGCCAGCGTATGCCTTCGGCAACCTGTTCGCCGATGGTCTTGACCGGATTGAGCGCCGTCATCGGCTCCTGGAACACCATGCCGATGTCGTCGCCGCGCAGCGCGCACATCTGGTCTTCGGTTGCCGCGAGGATGTCGATGCCGTCGAAAGCAACGCGTCCGGTGGCGCGCGCGGCATGGGGCAGGAGCTGCATCACCGTCAGCGCGGTCATCGACTTGCCGGAGCCAGATTCGCCGACCAGCCCCATCACCTCACCGGACGCGACGGAAAGCTCCATGCCCTTGAGGATCGGCGTGTCGCCGATGGTCAACGATAGGTTCTCGATGTCGAGCAAACTCATCGCTGCCGCCGCGATTTCGGATCGAGGATGTCGGCGATGCCGTCGCCCAGGAGGTTCAGCCCGAGCACGGTGAGAACGATCGCCATGCCGGGAAAGATCGCCATCCACGGCGCCACCACCATGCGGGTCTGCGCGTCGAACAGCATGCGGCCCCAACTCGGCATTGGCGGCTGGGCGCCGAGGCCCAGATAGGAAAGCCCGGCCTCGGCCAGGATGCCCAGCGCGAACTGGATGGTGCCTTGCACCAGAAGCAGGGTGGCGATGTTGGGCAGCACATGTTCGATGGATATCTGCGTGCTGCTCTTGCCGGCGGCGCGCGCGGCCAGAATGAACTCGCGCGGCCAGATCGCCAGCGAGCCGGCGCGGGCGACACGTGCAAAGACCGGGATGTTGAAGATGCCGATGGCGATGATGGCGTTGATGGCGCCTGGCCCGAAGATGGCGGTGATCATGATCGCCGACAGCAGAGCAGGGAAGGCGAAGACGAGATCGTTCAGTCGCATCAGCGCCTCGTCGACGAGACCGCCGCGTGCCGCGGCAAAGGCGCCGAGCGGCACGCCGACCCCCATGCCGATGCCGACCGCGACGAGCGCCACGGCAATCGAGTTGCGGGCGCCGACCATGACCATCGACAGGATGTCGCGGCCGAAATGATCGGTGCCGAACCAGTGCGCCAGCGAGGGCGCCTGCGTCTTGTCCGATATCACCAGTTTCGTGACGTCGTAGGGCGCCCAGGCATAGGAGACGATCGCCATGGCCAGGATCAGCAAGGTGATGACGAAACCGGTAACGAAGGCGGTGTTCCTGAAGGCCTTGGCCAGGATGCTGCCGAACGTCTCCTCAGGGATGTCGATGTACAGCGTCATTGCCGGCTTCTCAGGCGCGGATCGACGAGCGCGTAGGACAAGTCGACGAGGAGGTTGACGGCAATGACGGCGGCGACCAGCAGCATGACCACGCTTTCGACGACGATCAGGTCGCGCTGGGTGATCGCCTGGAACACCAGCCGGCCGAGGCCGGGCAGATAAAACACATTCTCGATGATGATGGTGCCGGCAAGCAGGAAGGCGAACTGCAGGCCCAGGATGGTCAGCACCGGAATCATGGCGTTGCGCAGTGCATGCCGCCACAGCACGGCGCGATAGGGTAGGCCTTTGGCGCGGGCGGTGCGGATATAGTCTTCGTTCAGGACCTCGATCAGCGCCGAGCGGGTGACGCGCGCCAGGATCGCGGCTTGCGGCAAGGCAAGCGCCACTGCCGGCAGCAGCAACGATTTCAAGGCTGGCCAGATGCCGGCACTCCAGCCGGGAAAGCCGCCGGCAGGGACCAGCCGCAGCCAGACGGCGAAGACATAGATCAGCATCAGCGCGAACCAGAAATTGGGCACGGCGACGCCGAGCTGTGCGGCGCCCATGGAAATCGTATCACCGGCCCGCCCACGCCGGCTGGCGGAAAACAGGCCGACGGGAATCGCGATGATGGTGGAGAGCGCAAGCGCAATCAGCGCCAGCGGCAGCGAGACGGCAAGCCGTTCGCGCACCAGGTCGATGACCGGCACCGAATAGGTGTAGGAGCGGCCGAAATCGAGGCTGAGCAGGCCGCCGGCCCAGTGCAGATAGCGCAGGCCAAGTGGCGCGTTGAGGCCCATCTGGTTGCGCAGCAGCTCGACCTGGTCGGCACTGGCGTTCATGCCCAGCATCAGCCGCGCCGGGTCGCCGGGCAGGATCTCCAGGACGGCGAACACCACCATCGAAGCCAGCAACAGCGTGGCGAGCGCAATGGCGAGGCGCTTGAGGAGGTAGGCGGTCATGGAAGGTGGGGGACCGCTGTTTTGCCCAGTGCGACGGAATGCAGGTTTCGCCTGTTGTCCAACAGCCTCACTCGCTCCACTTCACCTTGGTCAGGTCATTGGCCTGGATCGGAGCGTTTTCCCAGAGCCCCTGCAGCTTGGCGTCCCAGACGCCGACCTTCGGTAATTCGTAGAGGAAGCCGACCACGGCGTCGTCGGCCAGGATCTTCTGCGCCTGCCCCAGCAATTCCTTGCGCTTGGCTTCGTCGGAGGTGACGCCGAGATCGGCAATCAACTTGTCGAAGGCCGGGTTGTCGTAGTTGAAGTAATAATCCTTGCGCGAATAGATATCGATGTCGTTGGGTTCGGTGTGGGAGACGATGGTCAGGTCGTAATCCTTCTTGGTGAACACCTGATCCAGCCACTGTGCCCATTCGACCGGAATGATTTCCAGATCGATGCCGACGTCCCGAAGTTGCGAGGCGATGATTTCGCCGCCCAGCCTGGCATAGCCGGGCGGCGGCAGTTTCAGCGTCGCCTTGAAGCCTTTCTCCAGCCCTGCTTCTTTCAGCAATTCCTTGGCCTTGGCGACATCATGCGGATAGCGGCCGGTGAGATCGACATAGTCCTTGTTGGCCGGTGACATATGCGAGCCGATCGGTTGGCCAAGGCCGGCCGAAGCGCCGTCGATGATCGCCTTGCGGTCGAGTGCGTAGGAGATCGCCTGTCTCACCTGCAGCTTGTCGAAGGGCGGCTTCTTGTTGTTGATCGACAGGATGGTTTCGCCTTCGGTCGAGCCGACCACCACTTTGAAGCGCGGGTCGTCCTTGACCTGCGCGAGACTGTCGGGATCGAAGAAGGGGAAGGCTTGGATGTCCCCGGAAAGCAGCGCCGGCACATAGGCCGCGGCATCGGGCACGATGCGGAATTCGGCCTTGTCGAGGGACGCCGGCGTACCCCAGTAAGTGTCCGATTTGACCAGCGTGATCGACGATCCCTTGGCCCAGCTCTGGAATTTGAACGGGCCGGTGCCAACAGGCTTTTCCTTGTTGGTCTCGGCCGATTCAGGCGCGACGATCACCGCGTCGCCCCAGCCCATATTGTAAAGGAAGGAGCCCTGCGGGTTTTTCAGCGTAACCTTGACCGTTGCGGGGTCGACCACGTCGACTGCGTCGATGGCCGCGAAAAGGCCCTTTTGCGCATTGACCGAATTGTCGGCGCGGGCGCGGTCCAGCGAGAATTTCACGTCGCTGGCATCGAAGTCGGTACCGTCGTGGAATTTCACGCCGGTGTGCAGCTTGAAAGTATAGACCTTGCCGTCATCGGAAATGGTCCAGCTTTCGGCCAGGTCCGGCAGCACCTCGCCATTCGGCCCGATGCGTGTCAGCCCCTCGAACACATTGGCGTAGAGAACCTCGTCGATCGCCGCGGCGGCACCGGCGGTTGGGTCGAGATGTGGGGGGTCGAGCGGAATGCCGATGACCAGGTCGGTTCGCGCGGCAAACACGGAGGTGCCGGCGGCCAGTGACAGCGCTGCAGCGGCCAGGATGGTTTTCCACAATCTCATCGTGCAACTCCCCATGCGTTTCAGACAGGTGCTCAAACCCGGGCGATAGAAGCGTGATTTTGCCACGGAGTAAATTGCGTTTCGTTCTGCCCGTTGGCGTGGCCGGGAATGTTTTTGTCCTGGCGGCCTCATCGACAGGTCGAAGCTTGTCGCGATGCGCGCCTTATCCCGTGGCTGTGCCGCGCAGCAGCACGTTGAGCCCGATCGCCATCACCTTGGCCGATTCCACCATGTCCGATATCCCGACCCATTCGTCCGGCCGGTGGGCAAGGTCGAGAATGCCAGGGCCATAGGCGATGCAATCATAGATATGGCCGATGCGGGCAATGTGCTTCTGGTCGTAGGTGCCCGGCGAAATGACTTCGTCGGGTTCGCGG
>NZ_RZRQ01000164.1:0-13183 GCF_003997785.1 Mesorhizobium sp. M7D.F.Ca.US.004.01.2.1
TCAGATGAGCGTCATGCGCGAGGAAAGCTTTGGCCCGATCGTCGGCATCATGAAAGTGCGCAACGACGAAGAGGCAATCGCGCTGATGAACGACAGCCCCTACGGGCTGACGGCCTCGATCTGGACGCGCGACACCGAGCATGCGGTGGCGATCGGCGACCGCATCGAAACCGGCACGGTGTTCATGAACCGCTGCGACTACCTCGACCCTGCCTTGGTCTGGACCGGTGTCAAGGACACCGGCAAGGGTGCGGGCTTGTCGGCCATCGGCTACGACAATCTGACCAGGCCGAAATCATTCCATCTGCGCGAAGCCATCTGATTTATTGAAAGACAAAAATGTCCAAGCTGATCTCCAAATGGAACTACCCCACCACCGTCCGCTTCGGCGCCGGCCGCATCAAGGAATTGCCGGAAGTGCTGGCGGCCACCGGTATCAAGCGGCCGCTGTTCGTCACCGATCCGGGCCTGGCGAAACTGCCGGTCGTCGCGTCGACACTGAAGATCCTCGACGATGCCAAGGTCCCTTACGGCGTCTTCTCCGAGGTCAGGCCGAACCCGGTCGAGTCCAATCTCACCGCCGGCATCGCCGTGTTCAAGAAGGGCAAGCATGACGGCGTCATCGCCTTCGGCGGCGGCTCGGCGCTCGATCTCGGCAAGCTGATCGCCTTCCAGGCCGGGCAGACGCGGCCGGTGTGGGACTTCGAGGATGTCGATGACTGGTGGACGCGCGCCAATTCAGATGCCATCGCGCCGATCATCGCCGTGCCGACCACCGCCGGCACCGGATCGGAAGTCGGCCGCGCCGGCGTCATCACCAACGAGGCGACGCACACCAAGAAGGTCATCTTTCATCCCAAATTGTTGCCGGCCATCGTCATTGCCGATCCGGAACTGTCGGTCGGCATGCCCGGCTTCATCACCGCCGGCACCGGCATGGATGCGCTCGCCCACTGTCTCGAAGCCTATTGCGCGCCGGGCTATCATCCGATGGCCGACGGCATCGCTGTCGAAGGTGTGAGGCTGGTCTTCGAAAACCTGCCGAAGGCCTATGCCAACGGCAAGGATCTCGTCGCGCGCGCCCATATGATGAGTGCCGCCGCGATGGGCGCCGCCGCCTTCCAGAAGGGGCTCGGCGCCATCCATTCGCTGTCGCATCCGGTCGGTGCGCTCTACGACACCCATCACGGCATGACCAATGCGGTGTTCATGCCCTACGTGCTTGCCTTCAACCGTGACTCCATCGAGGAGCGTATTGCCCGGCTCGCCGCTTATTGCGGCATCAAGGGCGGCTTCGACGGGTTCGCCAAGGCAATTATCAAGCTGCGCAAGGAATTGAAGGTGCCGCACGCGCTGCCGGGCCTGATCAAGGGGCTCGACATGGACAAGAAGCGCAAGGCGCTGATCGCCGACATGGCGGTGGTCGATCCGACCGCTGGCGGCAACCCCGTCAAGCTGACCAAGAAGGCGGCGCTGACCTTGCTCGAAAACGCCATCGCCGGCACGATCTGAGGCGTTTTCCGCGCAGGGAATTGATCTGAAAAGGGGCTACAGGAACAAGGGGAGGGGTGACGGGCAAGGCACAAACTAGTTAGCCGGAAAAAGAATCGCGAAGCGATTGCTACAACCGGTTAAAAAGAGTTTACTTTTTCACACTGCGAGCAGTCGGTTTCACAAAGCTTTCATCTGTCTGTCACATGAAAACGATACCGCATCGCAGGCGTCCAACGGCGTCAGTTCAACGGAGAGAACACATGTTCAAATTCACGGGGAAAGTGCTTTCCCTTTCGGCCGCGACACTGATGGTGTCGTCGGTGATTTCGTCCGCGGCGTCGCTGGACGATCTCGTCAAGGCCGCCAAGGCGGAAGGCCAGCTCACGACCATCGCATTGCCGCATGACTGGTGCGGCTACGGCGACGTTATCGCCGGCTTCAAGGCGAAATATCCGGAAATCACCGTCAACGAACTCAACCCCGATGCCGGCTCCGGCGACGAGGTCGAGGCGATCAAGGCCAACAAGGACAACAAGGGCCCGCAGGCGCCTGACGTCATCGACGTCGGACTGTCCTTCGGCCCGACCGCCAAGAAGGATGGCCTGATCCAGCCCTACAAGGTGTCGACCTGGGACACGATCCCCGACAGCGCCAAGGACGCGGAAGGCTACTGGACCGGTGACTATTACGGCGTGTTGTCCTTCCAGGTTAACAAGGACATCGTCAAGGAAGCTCCGGCCGACTGGGCCGATCTTCTGAAGCCGGAATTCGCCAACACGGTCGCACTCGCCGGTGACCCGCGCGCTTCGAACCAGGCCATCCAGGGTGTTTATGCCGCCGGCCTGTCGACGGGCGCCGCCGCTGGTGAGGCTGCCGGCACCGCTGGCCTCGACTTCTTCAAGAAGCTCAATGCCGCCGGCAATTTCGTGCCGGTCATCGGCAAGGCAGCCACGCTCGCCCAGGGCCAGACCCCGATCCTGATCACCTGGGACTACAATGCGCTTGCTGGCCGCGACACGCTGAAGGGCAACCCGCCCGTTGACGTCGTCGTGCCGAAGACCGGTGTTGTCGCCGGTGTCTACGTGCAGGCGATCAGCGCTTACGCGCCGCATCCGAATGCAGCCAAGCTCTGGCTCGAATACCTCTACTCGGACGAAGGCCAGATCGGCTGGCTGAAAGGCTATTGCCACCCGATCCGCTTCAACGATCTCGCCAAGAACGGCAAGATCCCGGCCGACGTGCTGGCCAAGCTGCCGCCGGCCGAAGCCTATGCGTCCGCCGTGTTCCCGACACTCGACGAGCAGGGTAAGTCCAAGGAAGCCATCACCAAGAACTGGGATGCCGTCGTCGGCGCCAACGTCAAGTAACTCACACCATACCGGGCGGCCTCGAGGCCGCCCGGTCCTTCTCTCGAAGACGGTAGCCGGCGCATGACCGATCTCTCAATGTCCGACCACGCTGTTACCGGGAAGACCGCGCCTCCCGCCGAGGCACGCAGCATGCGGCTGCCGACGCAATGGCTTGGTGTCGCGCCTTTCTTCATCTTCGCCATCATGTTCCTGATCCTGCCCACGCTCTATCTGATGCTGGGCGCATTCCAGAATGATGCGGGTGAATTCACCTTCGAAAATATCGCCGCACTGGCGCAGCCGTCGATCGTTGCCGCCTACTGGATTTCGATCAAGGTCAGCCTCGCGTCATCGCTGATCGGCGCCTTCGCGGGCCTCGCCATCGCCATCGCCATTGTGCGCGGTGGCCTGCCGGAGTGGATACGCTCGGCGACGCTGACCTTCTCCGGCGTTGCTTCCAATTTTGCCGGTGTCCCGCTTGCCTTCGCCTTCATCGCCACGCTCGGCAGGCTGGGCCTTGCCACGGTGATCCTGAACACCTTGTTTGGCCTCAACATCTACGCACACGGCTTCAACATCCTGTCGTTCTGGGGGCTGACGCTGACCTATGTCTACTTCCAGATTCCGTTGATGGTGGTGATCATCGTGCCGGCAATCGATGGTCTGAAGAAGGAATGGGGCGAGGCCGCCGCAACGCTTGGTGCAACCATGGCGCAATACTGGCGCATGGTGGTCATCCCGGTGATCTGGCCGAGCTTCCTCGGCACCGTCATCCTCTTGTTCGCCAATGCCTTCGGCGCCATTGCCACTGCCTATGCGTTGACCGGTTCGTCGCTCAACATCGTGCCGATCCTGCTCTATGCGCAGATCCGCGGTGACGTGCTGCACAATGCCCATCTCGGCTATGCCATAGCCTTCGGCATGATCTTCATCACCGGCCTGGCCAATGTCTTCTACATCTGGTTCCGGACCCGTTCCGAGAGGTGGCTGAAATGAAGTCGGGAAGGTTCTGGGCTTGGGTCGTGTTCGCGCTTGGCGCGGCCTATTTCTTCATTCCGCTGATTGCGACCGTGGAGTTTTCCATGCGCATGCGGCGTGGCGAGTACTCCTTCGACGCCTACAAGGTCGTGCTCGGCGATGCACGTTTCCAGGCGACGTTCGGCTATTCGGTGCTTGCCGCCGTCTTCACCATCATTCTCGGTGTGCTGATCGTGGTGCCGGCTGCCTACTGGATCCGGCTCCGGCTGCCACAGTTGAGGCCGATCGTCGAGTTTATTACGCTGCTGCCGCTGGTCATCCCTGCCATCGTCATCGTCTTCGGCTACATCAGAATGTACGGGTCGAATTCGCCGCTGCCGTTCCTGGCGACCGATACAGGCACCAATGCCTTGCTGGTCATCGGCTATGCGACACTGGCGCTGCCCTATATGTATCGCGCCGTCGACACCGGGCTACGCACAATCGACGTGCGTACCTTGACGGAAGCAGCACAGATCCTTGGCGCTGGTTGGGGGACGATCATCACCCGTGTCATCCTGCCCAACGTGCTGATCGCGGTGCTCTCGGGTGCCTTCCTCACCTTCGCTATCGTCATCGGAGAATTCACCATGGCCAGCCTGCTCAACCGGCCGGCCTTCGGCCCGTATCTGCAGAATATCGGCGCCAACCGTGCCTATGAGCCGGCGGCGCTTGCCATCATCGCCTTCGCCATCACCTGGGGCTGCATGTCGCTGATCCAGATCCTGTCCCGCTTCGCGCCGAGATCGGCGAACCGCCTCAATTGATCGAAAAGTACTGATCGAAAGAACAACACCATGGCCGATCCGTTCCTCTCCATCCAGCACGTTCGAAAATCCTTCGGCGCCACCACGGTGGTCGAGGATTTCAATCTCGACGTCGAGCGCGGCGAATTCGTCTCGTTCCTCGGCCCGTCCGGCTGCGGCAAGACCACCGTGCTGCGCATGGTGGCGGGCTTTGAGGAGCCGAGCGCAGGAACCGTCGTCGTCGGCGGCAAGGACATTACGAGGCTGAAGCCCAACCAGCGCAATGTCGGCATGGTGTTCCAGGCCTATGCGCTGTTTCCAAATCTGACCGTGGCGCAGAATATAGGCTTCGGCTTGAAGGTCGCCGGCATGCCCAGGGCCGATATCGACGCCCGTGTCGCGGAGATGCTCGGCATCATCAAGCTGCCGCAGATGGCGGATCGGTATCCCTACCAGCTTTCTGGTGGTCAACAGCAGCGCATCGCGCTGGCGCGCGCCATCGCGCCGAAGCCGAAGCTGCTGCTGCTCGACGAACCGCTGTCGGCGCTCGACGCCAAGGTGCGCGTGTCGCTGCGCGAGGAAATCCGCTCGATCCAGAAGAAGCTCGGCATCACCACCATCTTTGTCACGCACGACCAGGAGGAGGCGCTGTCGATCTCCGACCGCATCGCCGTCATGTATGGCGGCAAGGCCGAGCAGGTCGGCACGCCGTTCGAGATATACAACCGCCCGGCAACCAAGTTCGTCGCCAATTTCGTCGGCACGCTGAACGTGCTCGAAGGCACTGTCACCGACGCTGCGGCAGGCACGGTGCGGGTCAATTCCGAACAGGTTTCGCTCAAGGGCAAGCTCAATGGCTCCAAGTCGGGCGACACGCTGTCGCTGGCGTTGCGTCCGGAAGCGATTTCGCTCGGCCGCCAGCCCGGTCGCGACTCCAGCCTGTCGGGAGAAATCTCCGAAGTGCATTTCCTCGGCTCGGTGATCCGGGTTCGTGTCGGTATCGGTGGCAACACGGTCTCGCTCGACACCTTCAACAGCCCGGCAACGCCGCCGCCTGCGGTCGGTGAGAAGGCCGAGATCTCGTTCTCGTCGAGCGATATGCTGGTGCTGCACTAGGCTGCGCCAGCGCTTGCCTAGGCGGGCGCGATGAACGGTTGTGAGACCGTTTGAAAGACAGGCAGTGCTTCCATTCGCTCGGCATGTGCGCCGAGCGCTGGGAAGTCAGCCGGCGAAACCAGCCCTGGATGCGCCTCGCCGATGAAGCGAAACACCGCGGCAACTGCGATATCGGCGTGACCGATGCGGTCGCCGAACCAGTAGAGCGTCGACCTTTCCTTGAGATCGGCTTCCAGCACGGCAAGGACAGTCTCTATCTGTGTGCGGCAGCGCCCAGCCCAGAGGTCGGAGACCTTCTCGTGCAATCGCATCTCGTAGAACAGGCTGACCGCCTTGTCGCCGAGCCCGGTGGCCAGGGCCGAGACCTTCAACGCCTGATGGCGGGCCGGTTCGGTCGTCGGAAACATCCGTCGGTCGGCTGGGACGAGGCTGTCGAGATAGTCGAGCATCAAATGGCTTTCGATCAGCACTTCGCCATTGTCGAGCACCAGCGTCGGCACCCGCGTCAATGGATTGTAAGACCGGATCTTGTCGGCATCGCCGAAGGCCGACCAGGGATGATGCTCGTAGGATATCCCGTAGAGCGTCAGCGCGATGCCGACGCGGCGAACGAAGGGGGAGTCATATTGGCCGATGAGGATCATATCGGTCTTGTACGGCAGGAGGCGGTTAGAGGCCTACAGCCAGAGGGCTTGAGTTTGATGGCCAATCGACCGCATCCTGCTGGTATATCTGCGCCGGCAGTCCCGTCTCACTGAAGTAACAGCCCATGGCTCTTTTCGAACTCACCCTTGTCCTGCTTTTGACTGCCGTTGCATTGACGGCGTTATCGCGACTGTTGGAGATTCCCTATCCGTCCCTACTGGCTTTGGCCGGGGTCGGGATTGCCTTCGTGCCGGGTGCGCCAATGATCGAGATCGATCCGGAACTGGCGCTTGCCCTGTTCATCGCTCCGGTGCTTCTCGACGCCGCCTATGACACCTCATTGCGCGACCTGAAGCGCTACCGGCTATCGCTGGCTCTGCTGGCGCTTGGCGCCGTTGTCTTCACCACTGTGGTGGTTGCGTTCGTCGGCTGGAAGATGGCCGGCCTGCCGATCGCGGCGGCGATCGCGCTCGGCGCCATCGTAGCACCTCCGGATGCGGTGGCGGCATCCGCGGTGCTCGGGCAATTCAAGGTGCCGCACCGCATCACCGCCATCTTGCAAGGCGAGAGCCTGCTCAACGATGCCACAGCACTGCTGATCTACCGGCTGGCGGTTTCGGCAGCGCTCGGCTCGATCATGCTGAGCAACGCCATTCCGACGATCTTGCTATCAACGATAGGCAGCCTCGTCGCGGGTTATCTGCTTGGCCGCTTCTCGCTCATGACGCTCACCCGGATCGAGGATGCGGCGAGCAGCACGGTGGTGCAATTCGCCGGAACTTTCGGGGTCTGGATCCTCGCTGACAGGCTCGGTCTTTCGGCCATCATCACCATCGTCGTCTACGCCATGACCATCGCGCGCAGGGCGCCGCGCCGCATGTCGGCAAGACGCCGCGTCAGCACCTATTCTGTCTGGGAGTCGGCGGTGTTCGTGCTCAATGTTCTGGCTTTCGTGCTGATGGGCCTGCAGGCGCGGTCGATCGTCGGCCGGCTCTCCGGCGAAGGACAAGGCGAAGCATTTCTCTTCGCCGCAACGGTGCTGGCCGTCGTCATCGTGGCGCGCCTCGTCTGGGTGGCGAGTTATGTTGCGATCATACGATGGTTTGCCCGCTTCGGCAGCGAAGAAACAAGACGAGATATGCCGACGTTTGGCGGCGCGGTGCTCGTTGGTTGGTGCGGCATGCGGGGGCTGGTGACGCTGGTGGTGGCGATTGCCCTGCCGGCCAATTTTCCCGGCCGTGATCCGATTGTGCTTGCCGCCTTCGCAGTGGTTCTGGGCACCCTGGTGCTGCAAGGCATGAGCCTGAAGCCTTTGCTGCGGATACTCAACTTCGACCCGGACAGAACCGTCGACAACGAAGTGGCGCAGGCGCGCGTTGCCATCATGCAGGCCGCACTCGACGTGTTGAGCCGCAAGACGTCGGCCGCAGCAGCCGTTGTGCGCGAGCAATATGAGGCTCAGCGCCTGGTCGCGGAAAATCCGGAGGACGCACAGGCGGCAACCGAATATGACCGGCTGCGCCTTTATGCCATCAACCGCCAGCGCGACACGCTGGAGGAATTGCGCCGCAACGGTACGATCGGTGACGAGGCCTACCACCGGCTGGAGGAAGAAATCGACTGGTCGGAACTGGCGGCATCCCCGGCTGGAAGTTTCCAGCCATTGACGACCACCTGACCGCTGGCCCAGCCCCGTCGCTCGCTCGGTACATTGCAACGCTATCGCCGAACGGCTACTGCATCACAAATTGAGCCGGATAAGCAATGAAGCTGGTCAGCTACAACATCCAGTACGGGTTCGGCGGCGACGGGCGCTACGATCTTACGCGCGCCGCGCGCATCGTTGCCGGCGCCGATATCATTGCCTTGCAGGAGGTCGAGCGGCACTGGCAGCGCAGCAATTTCGACGACCAGCCGGAGCTGCTTTCCAGCCTCCTGCCGGACTATTACTGGGTCTATGGCCCGGCCTTCGACATGGATGCCAGCGAGCAGCGCGATGGTCGTCTGGTCAACCGGCGCCGCCAGTTCGGCACCATGGTGCTGTCGAAGCTGCCGATCGTCTGGTCGCGGCTGCATGCGCTGCCGATGCGCCGCACGCTGCGGCCGCTCAACACCCGCAATGCGGCGCTCGAATGCATGATCCGCACGCCGGCCGGCCCGGTGCGGGTGTTATCGCTGCATCTCGCCCATATCGCGGTCGAGGAGCGGCTGGAGCAGATCGACTATCTCATGGCCGAGCATCGCCGGGCACCGTCCGATGGCGGGCCGTGGAGCGGCGTCGACGATGAGCCCACGCGCAATTGGACCAGTGGTGAAGCGGAGCCGGAAAACCCGCTGGCGGCGATCTGGATGGGCGATTTCAACATGGAGCCGGGCAGCGCCGAATATAGCCGTATCGTCGGCAGCACACCCTACCATCGCGGGGCTGCTTATCTCGACGGCTTTGTCGACGCCGCCGCTGTCGCCAGCGAGCCGGCTCAGGACTTCCACACCCATGTGAAGACCATCGACGGCAAAGTGGCAAAGCGCCGGCTCGATCATTGCTTCGTCGGCGGCATGTTCGCCGGGCGCGTGCGCTCGGTCAGCGCCGACATCGGCGAGGTTGCATCGGATCATTTCCCGCTGCGGGTCGACATCGACCTGGAAACGCCCGGCATCGCCCCATGAGCCGCGCATGACACTTTTCGTCTTCTTCGCAGTGCTTGCCGCCGCCGCCATGCACGCGATCTGGAACGCGCTGGTCAAGGTCCATCTCGACCGCTTCCTGTCGATCACGCTGATGACGCTCGGCATGGGCGCCGCAGCACTCGTCGTGCTGCCCTTCGTCGAAGTGCCGAAGGCGGAAGTGTGGCCCTACATCATCGCCTCCGTCGTTTTCCACATGGGCTACCGGACCTTCCTGATCGGCGCCTACAAGGCCGGCGATTTCGCCCAGACCTATCCGCTGGCGCGCGGCACCGCACCACTGCTGGCGGCCTTTGGCGGCATGTTCGTCGTTGCCGAGATTCCCGGCCCGTTCGCCATTCTCGGCATCTTTTTGTTGTCGGCCGGTACGCTGGTGATGTCGTTTCGCGGCGGCGCGCATCTGGAGAAACTCAACCTGCGCGCGGTAGGCTTTGCGCTCGGCACCTCGATCTTCATCGCCAGCTACACGCTGTCCGACGGCAGCGGCGCGCGGCTGGCCGCCACGGCGCAGAGCTATGCCGCCTGGCTGTTCATCTGCGATGCTTTTGGCGCCTTGGTGCTTTGCCTCATCTTCCGTGGGCCGAAGGCGCTGCCGGTGCTGGCGCGCGACTGGAAGACGGGGCTGTTCACCGGCGTGCTCAGTGGTGCGGCCTACTGGATCGTGATGTGGGCGATGACCAAGGCGCCGATCGCCTCGGTGGCATCGCTGCGCGAAACTTCGATCCTGTTTGCCATGATGATCTCGGTGTTCGCGCTCGGCGAGAAGATGACGGGCTGGCGCGGTGCCGCCGCGCTCAGCATCGTCGCCGGTGTCGTCGCACTTAGGCTTGGTTGACTGCTGTCAACTCAGCACGGTCATCACCTGGCCACGTCGTTCCGGACTGAAACGGATGACGACGATGATGCAAACGGCGACCACGCCTGCGAACAGCGCCAGCGCATAGCCATAGCTGCCCCCGGCGCTTTCAGCGATTCCAGCCTGATAGGGGCCGCCATAGGATGCCGCGAGATTACCCGCCTGATAGATGAAGCCCGGCAGGGTCGCCCGCACCGCGCCGGGCGAAAGCTCATTGAGGTGCACCGGGATGACGCCCCAGGCGCCCTGCACCGCGACCTGCATGATGAAGGCGCCGATGGCGAGCATGAAGGGCGTGGTCGAGTAGGCCCACAGCGGGATCGACGGCAAGGCGATCAGGCAGGCCAGCGTGATGGCGTTGACGCGGCCGATCTTCTCCGACAGCGCGCCGAATGCCAGGCCACCGACGATGGCGCCGATGTTGGCGACGATGGTGATCCAACTCACCGTATGCGGATCGAAGCCGTGCTGCTTCTTCAGGAAGGTCGGGTAGAGATCCTGCGTGCCATGGCTGAAGAAATTGAAGAACATCATCAGCACGACGGCATAGAGCGCGACGCCCCAGTGTTTCTGTAGCGTTTCCAGAAGGCCTGGTCTCGCGGTCTTCTGCGCTTCGACGAAGGCCGGCGATTCCGGCACATGCGAGCGGATGAACAGGACAATCAGGGCAGGCACGAAGCTGAGCAGGAACATGGCACGCCAGCCGATCGTGTAGCCGCCGATTGTCTGCTGATAGAGCAGGCCATAGACCACCGCCGCCAGGAGATAACCGGCCGGATAGCCGCACTGCAGGATGCCCGAAACCATGCCGCGGGCACTGGGCGGGATGGATTCCATGGCCAGCGAACTGCCAAGCCCCCATTCGCCACCCATGGCGATGCCGAACAGAGCGCGCAGCGCCAGGAAGATACCGAGATTGGGCGAGAAGGCGGCCAGCGCGCCAATCACCGAGTAGCTGACGATGTTGAGCATGAGGATGGGCTTGCGCCCGTATTTGTCGGCAAGCATGCCGAAGAAGAACGCGCCGATGAAGCGCGTTGCCAGCGTCAGGAACAGCGCCTTGGAGACTGCAGGAACGTCGGTCTGGAATTCAGACGCAATATCGGTGAGCAGGAATGTCAGAAGGAAGAAATCAAATGCGTCCAGCGTCCAGCCCAGGAATGAGGCCAGAACAGTCTTTTTCTGCTGCGAATTGAGGGTCAAGACCTTCCTCCTTTGCCATCCCCGTGAGCAACGATATGTCGCCCGATTGGCAAAAGAGAACAGCGATCAGCTGGCTTTCGAAAAGCCGGCGGTCACTTTTTCGTAAGATCGAGATCGAAGACCATCAGTCCGTCCGTGCCGCCTTCGAGAGCCGCGACCAGCCGCGCGCCGGCGCGCTGATGCGCCTCATGCACCAGATAGGCGTCGCGCGCGGCGGCATCGCGGAAATCGATGGTGAAGCCGTGGGTGAAGCCGCGGGCGAACGGCTCGGGGCTGACATTGGCGCTGAACTGGACCGTGTCCATGCCATCGATCACCTGTCGTAGCGCCTCGAGGTCGGCATGGATCGCCTTGCGCTCGCCGTCGCCAACATCATTGCGGAATCTAGCGAAAACACAGTGCCTGATCATATTTTGCTCCTGAGTGGCTAAGCCGCCCGGTTTCCGGAAAACACCGCCGGCGGCAGTGGCTCGCGGCCGAGGACCAGGTCGGCGCCCTTTTCTCCGACCATGATGGTCGGCGCATTGGTGTTGGAGGAGGGCACGCGCGGCATCACCGAGGCGTCGCAGACGCGCAGGCCCTCGATGCCGCGCAGCCGCAGATCCGGCGTCACGACGGCCATATCGTCATGGCCCATGCGGCAGGTGCCGACGGGATGATGGTCGGTCTTGGAACTGCGGCAGGCATAGTCGAACAGCTCGTCGTCGCTGGCGAGCGACGGGCCGGGCAGGACTTCGCGCAGCACGTAAGGGGCAAGCGCCTTCTGCCGCATGATCTCGCGCGCCAGTCTTAGCCCCTTGATCGACATGGCGCGATCATAGGGATCGGACCAGTAGTTCGGATCGATCAGCGGGTGGTCGGCGGGATCGGCACTCTTCAGCCTCACCGTGCCGCGCGAGCGCGGCCGCAGGAAGGCCGAGTTCAGGGTGACGCCGGGGTTTTTCAGCTTCTCGACGCCGGCCTCGATGCCGGAGCCTAGGCCGAGATGGAACTGGATGTCGGGCGAGGCGGCGGTCGGGTCGGCGTACCAGAAGCCGCCGGTCTCGAACAGGCTGGAGGCCACTGGCCCCTTCTTTAAAAGCAGATATTGCAGACCGGCCCAGGCCGTGCGGTGCAGCTTGGCGTAGTTGTCGTAGGTGTGGTCGCCGGTGCATTCGGCAATGACGAACAGATCGAGATGGTCCTGCATGTTGGAGCCGACGCCGGGCAGATCGTGCACCGGTGTGACGCCGACCGACTTCAGGTGATCGGCCGGGCCGATGCCCGATTGCATCAAGAGTTTTGGTGAGCCGATGGCGCCGGACGAGACGATCACCTCGCGCTCGGCGCGCAGGATCTTCTTCTCGCCGCCCGGCCTGTCCACCACCTCGACGCCGATGGCACGGCCCTTCTCGACGACGATGCGCGTCACCAGCACATCGGTTCGGAGGGTGAGGTTCTTGCGGGAGCGGATCGGCTTGAGGTAGGCCACCGAAGCGGAGGAGCGCCGGGCGTCTTTCTGAGTCAACTGGTAATAGCCGACGCCTTCCTGGCTGGCGCCGTTGAAGTCCGGATTGAAAGGGATGCCCATCTCCTGGCCGGCGCGGAAATAGGCCTCGCAGATAGGTAGTGGCGAAATCGGGTTCGAGACGCCGAGCGGGCCTTGGTCGCCATGAAAGTCGTTGGCGTAGCGCTGGTTGTTCTCGGCGCGTTTGAAGTAGGGCAGCACGTCGCGATAGCCCCAGCCGGCGAGGCCCTCTTCCTTCTCCCAGGCGTCGTAGTCGCGGGCATTGCCGCGCGTGTAGATCTGGGCGTTGATGGAGGAGCCGCCGCCGACCACCTTGGCCTGCGTGTACCAGAAAACGCGGTCCTTCATGTGCTTCTGCGGCACCGTCGACCAGCCCCAGGAGGCGATGCCCTTGGTCATCTTGGCGAAGCCCGCCGGCATGTGGATATACGGATTCCAGTCCTTGCCGCCGGCTTCCAGCAGCAGAACCGAATTGGCCGGATCCTCGCTCAGCCGGTTGGCCAGAACGCAGCCGGCAGGACCGGCGCCCACGATGATGTAGTCGGTCATGACACTGTCCACTTAC
>NZ_RZRQ01000165.1:0-13179 GCF_003997785.1 Mesorhizobium sp. M7D.F.Ca.US.004.01.2.1
CTGAAGGCCGGCTTGAGGCCGATACTGCCGCCGTGGAAAATTCCAGGCCGAATCCATGCGATCGAGTCGTTGCCGCTGACGCCAACCGGCAAGATCGACAGGCCACGTCTCCAACAAGTCCTGCAGGCACGTGACGGCTCCGTCGAAAACAGTCAGGCCGCGCAATCGCCCGACGCGACAATGACGGTGGCCACCGCAAAACGGGTCAGGACGTGGAAGCGGCTTTTTACCCGGACCGGTAACCGGTGAAGGGCGAGCGACAATTCCATCACCACTCGGCGAAGGAGCCATCCTTGTGGCGCCAGATCGGGTTGCGCCAGCGGTGGCCTTCCTTGGCGCGTTCCTTGACATAGTCCTCGTTGATTTCGACACCCAGGCCCGGGCCGTCGGGAATGGCGACATAGCCATCCTCGTAGCGGAAGACGTCCTTGTTGGCGGCGTAGTCGAGCAGGTCGTTGGCGGCGTTGTAGTGAATGCCGAGGCTCTGCTCCTGGATGAAGCAGTTGTAGCTGACCGCGTCAAGCTGCAGGCAGGCGGCAAGTGCGATCGGCCCGAGCGGGCAGTGCGGCGCCACGGCCACGTCATAGGCCTCCGCCATCGCAGCGATCTTGCGGCATTCGGTGATGCCGCCGGCATGCGACAGGTCTGGCTGGATGATGTCGACGACGCCCTCCTCGAACACCGACTTGAAATCCCAGCGGCTGTAGAGCCGCTCGCCGAGCGCGATCGGCGTCGAGCCGAGGGCGGCGATCTCCTTCAGCGCCTCGCGGTTTTCGCTGAGCACCGGCTCCTCGATGAACATCAGCCTGTAGGGCTCGAGCTCCTTGACCAGGGCGCGCGCCATCGGCCGGTGCACGCGGCCATGAAAATCGACGGCGATGCCGATGTTGGGCCCGACGGCCTCGCGCACCATGGCTACGCGTTCGACAGCGGCGTCGATCTTGTCATGGCTGTCGACGATCTGCAGTTCTTCGGTGCCGTTCATCTTGAGAGCCAAGAAGCCGCGCGCCACCATTTCCCTAGCGCCCGCCGCGACCTCCGCCGGCCGGTCGCCGCCGATCCACGAATAGACCTTGATCGTGTCGCGCAGCTTGCCGCCGAGCAGTTCATGCACGGGCACGCCGAGCGCCTTGCCCTTGATGTCCCACAGCGCCTGGTCGATGCCGGCAATGGCGCTCATCAGGATCGGCCCGCCGCGATAGAAGCCGCCGCGGTGCATCACCGTCCAGTGGTCCTCGATCAGGCGAGGATCCTTGCCGATGAGATAATCACCAAGCTCCTTGACCGCTGCCTCGACGGTCAGCGCCCGGCCTTCGACGACTGGCTCACCCCAGCCGGTGACGCCGGCATCGGTTTCGATCTTCAGGAACAGCCAGCGCGGCGGAACGATGTAGGTGGTGAGCGAGATGATTTTCATGCGCAGTCTCAGTTGCTCTTGAGTTTCTTGGCGCTGACGAGGTCGCGCGCCGCGAGGTCGAGGATCTTGTTTGCCGCCCCACGTGCCGCCTCGGCATCGCGCATGCGCAGCGCCTCGACCACCTCGCGGTGCGCCGCCACGGCCTCCATGCGCCGGTCGAGCGAAATCACCGCCGTCGCCTCCAGCGAGAATTTCAGCCCTGTGTCGATCAGATTGCCGATCTGGCGAAAGATTGGGTTGTGGCTCGCGGCATAGACGATCTGGTGGAAAGCGATGTCGCTGCGCGAGAAGGCTGCGAGGTCCTCGCCGGCGCCTGCCATGCCGCGCCAGGCGGCTTCGAGATCGGCGATCTCCTGCAGCGTCGCGCGGGTGGCAGCGAGTTCTGCGACCAGCGGCTCGATGGCCCGGCGCGTTTCAAGAATGGCATCGAAGAGCTTGTCGTCCAGCGCATGCGGCGCGTGCCAGGCAAGCACCTGCGGGTCGATGATGTTCCAGTCGTCCTCGTTGCAGACGATCGTGCCGATGCGCGGCCGCGACAAGACCAGCCCTTTGGCGGCCAGCACCTTCAGCGCTTCGCGGATGACGGTGCGGCTGACGCCATACTCGACACCGAGTTCGTTTTCCGTAGGCAAGGACGATCCGGCCGGGTAGCGCCCGGAAAAGATGTCCGAGGCTATCGCCTTGGTCACATCGGGCATCACGCGCGGGCGGCGAGTGGTCGTATCTCCCGGGGCCTTCTTCAGAATCTCGGTCACCCCAGCCCTCCTCCAAGGCGGCGAACTCGCTGGTTTCGCACAACCGATCCGGCCTTAGCGGATGCGGGTGACTTGCGCCAGCGATCGTTGGTCGGAGCATGTACATTAATTATCATACCAGATCAATTGACGAGTATGATAAAAACGAATAGAGACTCCGACATCCGGGCTGAGCGCCCGGCCTATCGCTGGGAGGAAATCATGCGACTTTTGAAGACCGCGCTCGTTGCGGGCGCGCTTGCCGTGCTGTCCGTCACGACCATCGCTGCATATGCTCAGGACACCAAGATCGGTTTCATCGTTAAACAGCCCGAGGAGCCGTGGTTCCAGGACGAATGGAAGTTCGCCGACCAGGCCGCCAAAGAAAAGGGCTTTACCCTGGTCAAGATCGGCGCCGAGGACGGCGAGAAGCTGATGTCGGCGATCGACAATCTCGGCGCCCAGGGCGCCCAGGGCTTCATCGTCTGCACACCCGACGTGAAACTCGGACCCGGCATCGTCGCCAAGGCGGCTGCCAACAATCTCAAGCTGATGACTGTCGACGACCGCCTGGTCGGAGCCGACGGCAAGGCGCTGGAAGACGTGCCGCATATGGGCATCTCGGCCACCAAGATCGGCGAGGCCGTCGGCCAGGCGATCGTCGACGAGATGAAGGCGCGCGGCTGGAAGGCCGAAGAGGTCGGCGCCATCCGCGTCTCCTATGACCAGCTGCCGACGGCGGTCGACCGTGTCGAAGGCGCCATCTCGGTGCTCAAGGCGAACGGCTTCAAGGCCGAGAACATCTTCGACGCGCCACAGGCAAAGACCGACACGGAAGCTGCCCTCAACGCAGCGACGGTCGTGCTCAACGCCCATGCCGACATCAAGAAGTGGGTTTCTTTCGGCCTCAACGACGAGGCGGTGCTGGGTGCGGTGCGTGCAGCCGAAAGCGTCGGCATTCCGGCGGATGGCATGATCGGCGTCGGCATTGGCGGCGCGGATTCGGCGATCAACGAGTTCAAGAAGCCGACCGCCACCGGCTTTGTCGGCACGGTGATCATCTCGCCGAAGCGTCATGGCTATGAGACGGCGCTCAACATGTATGACTGGGTTGCCAACAACAAGGAACCGGAGAAGCTGATCCTGACCTCGGGTGCACTCGCCAAGCGCGACGACTACCAGAAGGTCCGCCAGGGTCTCGGCATCCAATAATCCTCCCTGTACAAACAGGCGGCGGCTCATCCCGCCGCCTGTTTGCCATGCACAAGAAGGATCGGCTCCGTGTCCTTTCTCGACTTTTCGCACATCACCAAGACCTATCCGGGCGTCAAGGCGCTGTCGGACGTCTCGTTCGGCGTTGACAAGGGCGCGGTGCATGGCCTGATGGGCGAGAACGGCGCCGGCAAATCCACCCTGATCAAGATCCTGTCCGGCGACCAGCATGCCGACGAGGGCGAGATAAGCATCGACGGCAAGGTCCAGGCCTATGCCTCGACCAGGGACGCCTTCGACAATGGCGTCATCGTCATTCACCAGGAGCTGCAGCTGGTTCCGGAACTCACGGTTGCCGAAAATCTCAGCCTCGGGCGTTTCCCCGCCAACGCCGGCATCATCGCCGGCCGCCGGATGCTGGACGATGTCGGCGCCAAGCTGAAATCGGCCGGCATCGACATCGACATGCGCCGTAAGGTCAAGACGCTGTCCATCGGCGAACGCCAGATGATCGAGATCGCCAAGGCGATCATGTTGGATGCACGCGTCATTGCGCTGGACGAGCCGACCTCGTCGCTGTCCTCGCGCGAAAGCGAAATCCTGTTTGCCCTGATCGACCGCCTGCGCGGCGAGGGCAAGGTCATAATCTACATCTCGCATCGGCTCGACGAAGTGTTCCGCCTCTGCGACAGCCTGACCGTGCTGCGCGACGGCAAGCTCGCGGCGCACCACGCTTCGCTGAAAGGCGTCACCCGCGATCAGGTCGTCGCCGAAATGGTCGGCCGCGAAATCTCCGACATTTGGGGTTTTCGTCCGCGCAAGCCCGGAGATATCAGACTGAAGGTCGAGACCCTGTCCGGAGCCAAGCTGAAGACACCGGCCAGCTTCGAGGCTCGCGCCGGCGAGATCGTTGGTTTCTTCGGCCTGATCGGCGCCATAGACCAGCCGCATCAGTTCCGAGCGCCCGGCGCCGATCCGCGCTCGGGCGGCACCATCACCGTCGACGGCAAGCTGGTCCGCGCCACCGATCCGCGTGGCACGATCCGGGCCGGCATCGTGCTGTGCTCGGAGGATCGCAAGCATGACGGCATCATCCAGGGCCGCTCGGTCGAGGAGAACATCAACATCTCGTCGCGGCGCCATCACACACGCTTCGGCGTGCTCAACCGCGTCAACGAGATCGCCACGGCCGAGACCTTCATCAAGAAGCTGAAGGTGCGCACGCCGTCGCGCAAGCAGGACATCATCAACCTCTCCGGCGGCAACCAGCAGAAGGTCATTCTTGGCCGCTGGCTGTCCGAACAGGGCGTGCGTGTCCTCATCGTCGACGAGCCGACGCGCGGCATCGATGTCGGTGCCAAGTCGGAAATCTACGAATTGCTTTACCAGCTTGCCGAGGACGGCATGGCGATCGTCGTCGTCTCGTCCGAACTGCCGGAGGTGATGGGCATCTGCGACCGCATCCTGGTGATGTGCGGCGGCCGCGTCAGCGCTGAACTCACCCGCGATCAGTTCGCCGAAAGGGCGATCCTGGCCGCCGCTCTCCCCGATCAGAAAACCCCCGACGCGATCGCATCCTGAGGACTTTTGGCATGACCGACCAGTTGAAGAAGCTCTTGCTCGGCGAACAGGGCCTCGTCGTCATCTTCGTCGTCGCCTTCGCGCTGGTGTCGCTCCTGGTGCCGAACTTCCTCACCGACCGCAACATGCTCGGCCTGCTGCAGTCGGTGGTCACTGTCGGCATCGTCGCCTGCACCATGATGTTCTGCCTTGCCGCCCGCGACTTCGACCTGTCGGTAGGTTCCATCGTCGCCTTTGCCGGCATGGTCGCGGTTATGGCGTCGAACGCCACCGGCTCGATCCTGCTCGGCCTCCTGGCGGCAATCGCCTGCGGCGCCTTCGTCGGCTTCATCAACGGCGTCGTCATCGCCAAATTCCGCATCAACGCGCTGATCACGACGCTGGCCACCATGCAGATCGTGCGCGGCCTTGCGCTGATCGCGTCCGACGGCCGCGCCGTCGGCATCAACAGCCCGGATTTCTACCAGCTCGCGCTGTCGAAACTGCTCGGCATACCGACACCAGTTTGGGTGCTCGCCATCCTGTTCTGCATCTTCGGCTTCGTGCTCAACCGCACCGTCTTCGGCAAGAACACGCTGGCCATCGGCGGCAATCCGGAAGCCTCGCGTCTTGCCGGCGTCAATGTCGACCGCACGCGCATCTGGATCTTTGCACTGCAAGGCGTCGTCTGCGGCATCGCCGGCATTCTGCTCGCGTCGCGCATCACCTCGGGCCAGCCCAACGCGGCGGTCGGGCTCGAACTTTCGGTCATCTCGGCCTGTGTGCTCGGTGGCGTTTCGCTTGCCGGTGGCCGCGCCACCATGTCGGGCGTCATCGTCGGCGTGCTGATCATGGGCATCGCCGAGAACGCCATGAACCTGCTCAACATCCCGGCCTTCTACCAGTACATTGTGCGTGGCGTGATCCTGCTGCTGGCCGTGCTGCTCGACAATCTGCGCTCGTCGGCACTGGGTCGGCGTTAAGCTGGAGGGACAAAAATGGCTGAGCGCCTTTCCGGCAAACGCATCTTCCTGACTGGCGCCGCGCAAGGCATCGGGCTGGCCATCGCCGAGGCCTGCCTTGCCGAAGGCGCAAAGCTGTTCCTCGTCGACCACGACGGCGCGTTGCTAGACAAGGCCGTCGCTGGCCTCGCCGCACCGCAAGGCCGTGTCGGGCATGCGGCAGCCGACATCAGCGACGGAGCCGCGATTGCGGCTGCCGTCAGACAAGCGACCGCCGAGATCGGCCCGGTCAACGCGCTGATCAACAACGCCGGGGTCAATGTGTTCTCGACGCCACTCGATACCAGCGAGGAGGAGTGGAACCGCAATTTCGACGTCAACGTCAAGGGCGCCTGGAATTGCAGCAAGGCGGTGCTGCCGGGCATGATCGCGAGCGGCGGCGGCGCCATCCTCAACATCGCCTCGACGCACAGCTTCACCATCATCCCGCACACCTTCCCCTATCCGGTCGCCAAGCACGCGCTGCTCGGCCTGACCAAATCGCTGGCGCTCGAATATGCGGCGCAAGGCGTGCGCGTGAACGCGCTGGCGCCGGGCTATGTCGAGACGCAGAAGGCGATCGACTACTGGAACAGCTTTGCCGATCCGGTGGCGGCGCGCGCCAACACCATGGCGCTGCATCCCGGCGGCCGCATCGCCACGGCGCGCGAGATCGCGCTGGCTGCGGTGTTCATGATTTCCGACGAGTGCCCGTTCATGAACGCGGCCACGCTCGTCGTCGATGGCGGGCTGAGCCAGCTCCAGCATCCTGCCTGAATTCCGGGAAAACCATGACCAAGAGACGATCGCAGCACTGGTTCGGCGGCCAAGGCAAGGATGCCTTCATCCACCGCAGCTGGATGAAGAACAACGGCCTGCCCGACGACGCTTTCGACGGCCGCCCGGTGATCGGCATCTGCAACACCTTCTCCGAATTCACGCCTTGCCACGTGCATTTCCGTGGCCTGATCGAGCACATCAAGGCAGGCGTGCTGGAGGCCGGCGGCTTGCCGCTGGAATTTCCGGTCTTCTCCTGCGGCGAGTCCAATCTGCGCCCGACGGCGATGCTGTTTCGCAACCTCGCCTCGATGGATGTCGAGGAGGCGATCCGCGGCAACCCGATGGACGGCGTCGTGCTGATGGCCGGCTGCGACAAGACCACGCCGTCGCTGGTCATGGGCGCGGCCTCCTGCGACCTGCCGTCGATCGTCATTTCCGGCGGGCCGATGCTCAATGGCCGCTTCCAGGGCCGCGAGATCGGTTCCGGCACCGATGTCTGGAAATTCTCCGAGGATGTCCGCGCCGGCGTGATGAGCGAACAGGATTTCGCCAATGCCGAGAGCGCCATGTCGCGCTCGCCCGGCCATTGCATGACCATGGGCACCGCCTCGACAATGGCCTCGATGGTCGAGGCGCTGGGCCTGGCGCTGCCCGGCAACGCAGCCTATCCCGCCGTCGACGCGCGCCGCAGCCGCATTGCTCGCATGACGGGGCGGCGCATCGTCGAGATGGTCAACGAAGATCTGCGCCCGTCGGCGATCCTCCAGAAAGAAGCCTTCGCCAACGCCATCCGCGTCAATGGCGCCATCGGCGGCTCGACCAACGCGGTCGTGCATCTGCTGGCGATCGCCGGTCGCGTCGGCACCGAGCTGACGCTGGACGATTGGGACAGATATGGCCGCGATGTGCCAACCATCCTCGACCTGATGCCGTCAGGCCGCTTCCTGATGGAGGATTTCTGCTACGCAGGCGGCATTCCGGCGGTCATGAGGGAGATCGGCGATCTGCTCGATCTCGACGTGCTGACCATCACCGGCAAGACCGTGCGCGACAACATCGCGGATGCCCAAAACTACAATCCCGAGGTGATCCGTCCGCGCGACAAGGCGCTCACGCCCAATGGCGGTATCGCGGTGCTGCGTGGCAATCTGGCGCCCGACGGCGCCATCATCAAGCCGTCAGCCGCGTCGCCAGCTCTGATGAAGCATCGCGGCCGCGCCGTCGTCTTCGAGGACATCGACGACTACAAGGCGCGCATCGACGATCCCTTGCTCGACATCGACGACGGCTCGATCATGGTGCTGAAGAATTGCGGCCCCAAGGGCTATCCGGGGATGGCCGAGGTCGGCAACATGGCATTGCCCCAGAAGCTGCTGAAGCAAGGCGTCCGCGACATGATCCGCATCTCCGATGCCCGCATGTCCGGCACTGCCTTCGGCACCGTCGTTCTGCATGCCGCACCCGAAGCCGCCATCGGCGGCCCGCTGGCGCTGGTCCGCAGCGGCGACATGATCGAGCTTGATGTCGAAGCGCGGAAATTGCATCTCGACGTGTCCGAACAGGAACTCGCAAAGCGGCGGACATCCTGGGCTCCGCCGGAACCGGCGATGCGCGGCGGCTATCAGGGACTTTACGTCGACCATGTCCTGCAGGCGGATCGCGGCGCCGACCTCGACTTTCTCGTCGGAAGCCGTGGCCACACCATCCCGCGCGAAAGCCATTGAGGCCGACCGGCGTGCCCAATTTCCAGCCTGATGATTTCCACGGCATTCACGCTATTCTCTACGCGCTGTTCGACAGCGACGAAAAACTAGACCGCGCGGCGATGCGCAGGCAGGTCGAGATCTGCCTGGCGAGCGGCGTGCACGGCATGGCGGCACTCGGCCTGGCAACAGAAGTCGCCAAGCTGACCGAGGCCGAGCGCCGGACGATCATGGACTGGACGGCTGAGGACACCGCCGGGAAAGTGCCGCTTGCCTTCACGGTCTTCGGCTCTTCGGTGGCCGAGCAGGTCGCACAGGTTCGCCATGCTGAAAGCGTGGGAGCGGATTGGGTGATCCTGCAGCCGCCGGCTGTCGGCTCCTATGGCGCGCCGGAATACATCAGGTTCTTCGGCCGCGTCGCCGCGGCGACCGACCTGCCGGTGGCGATCCAGAATGCGCCGGCCTTTTTCGGGCGCGGCCTGTCATCGGACGAAATCCGCGAACTCGTCACGCTGCATCCCAACATAAGGCTGATCAAGGGTGAGGGTCCGGTCACCGATATTGCCGGATTGATCGAACGCACCGAAGGCCGGATTCCGGTTTTCAACGGACGTGGCGGCCTGGAGCTGATCGACAATTTCCGCATCGGTTGCCGCGGCATGATCCTGGCGCCTGATGGCATCGACCTCGCCGTGCGCGCCTACAATGCATTCCGGGCCGGTGACGAAGCAACGGCCGAGGCCGACTATGCAAGAATGCTGCCGGCAGCGGTCTTCGTCATGCAGGGCATCGAAAACCTGATCTGCTACGGCAAGCGGCTGTTTGGCGCTCGTACCGGCATCCCGATACACGACCGGGCTCCCGCGATGCGACCCAGCGAGATCGGCCTTGCGATGGTGGCGCGCTTTGCGGCTGGCCTCGGCCGGTTGCCGGGCTGAACGGCAACTCCCGTAATAGGTCGTCCGCCCGACCCGCGACAATACCAGCGGGCCCTGAGGCTAACCGAGGAGGTCGGCTGCGACTTCCAGCGTGTTGCGCAACGACGTCTCGAGATGGCGTTCCATCGCTTGCGCGGCGCCTTCGGCGTCGTGATGCCTCAAAGCCTCGAAGATGGCTTCATGCTGCTCGATCGTCTGTTCGCCATAGCCGGGCTTCGGAATGACGAGATGGCGGCCGCGATCCATCTGCGCTTTGGAGATGTCGACTGCTCTCCAGATCATCGGCAGGCCGCAGATTTCGGCGATGGTGCGGTGAAAGACATCGTCGAGCTGTATCGCGGTGGCATATCTGCCCTGCGATATGGCAAGCCGGTGCGTCGCCATATTGTCTTCCAGCAATTCGCCGGCTGCCGGTGAGAACTTGGCGGCCGCGCGTCGGGCGCTTTCCATCTCCAGGGCCCGGCGGATGACGTAGGCTTCTTCCAGGTCGGCCCGGCTGATCGGCGCGACATAAATGCCGGTCTGCGCCAGGATGTTGACCAGACCCTCGTCGCTGATGCGCTTGACCGCTTCGCGCACCGGGGTACGCGAAACACCGAGCGCTTCCGCGATGGCCACCTCGTTGATCACTTCCCCGGGCCTCATCTGTCCGACGACGATAAGGTTGCGAATCTGGTGATAGATCTGATCGCGGAGCGGATGAGCCCGATTGAGAGTCGAAGGATCCAGGTCCATGGGAAATCCGTGGCTTAGGTCACCGGAAATGGTCAGATTAGAATGAAATCAGAAAGCCTCTAATACGAGGGGCGGCTCGGGCCTGCAACTCGCCCGTGACTGACGGAATCCGATGCCGAGGACAACAGGCCAGCCGCCGGGGGAGGGACCTGGCCGCCCGAGGGAAGGCGTGGCAGCCAGTGAGTTCGCGTTCGGGCGGATGGAGAGAATTTCTAATTCCGTCAGCGGATTTGGAATAAACTAACTCTACAGAATTTGTGGAATAAGCAATCTGCACTGGCGATCTGGTTTCCACCCGGACAGGACCACGCCATGCCTAATCTTTTGCGCTCGCCCTTCGCCAAAGCAGGGATATCCGGCCGCCTCCGCCAGGCAGCAGGAGAAAGGCCATGAGCCGGGATGTGCCAGAACGCATCAAGGTGCTCTGGTTCCTGCCGACACATGGCGACAGCCGCTATCTCGGCACGACAGAAGGCGGCAGGGCCGTCGATCTGCCCTATCTGACGCAAGTGGCGAAGGCTGCCGACACGCTAGGTTACTACGGCGTGCTGCTGCCAACCGGCCGGGCATGCGAGGATTCCTGGGTGATCGCATCGGCATTGGTGCCGCTGACCGAGCACTTGCGTTTCCTCGTCGCCGTGCGGCCGGGCCTGCAATCGCCGACGCTGGCCGCGCGCATGACGGCGACGCTGGATCGCATCTCCAATGGGCGCCTGCTGATCAATGTGGTCACCGGCGGCGATCCGCTGGAGAACAAGGGCGACGGCATCTTCCTGTCGCACGCCGAGCGCTACGAGGTGACGCAGGAGTTCCTGCGGATCTACAAGCGGGTGCTGAGCGGCGAGACGGTCGAGCACGAGGGCAAGCATTTCCGCATCGAGGATGGCCGGCTGCTGTTTCCGCCGGTGCAGACGCCCTATCCGCCGCTCTATTTCGGCGGCTCGTCCGACGCCGGATCCGCGGTGGCGGCGCAGGAGATCGATAAATATCTGAGCTGGGGCGAGCCTCCGGCCGATGTCGAGCGCAAGCTGGATGGCGTGCGCGAACTGGCTGAGAAGGCTGGCCGCAAACTCTCTTTCGGCATTCGCCTGCATGTCATCGCGCGTGAAACGACCGAGGAGGCCTGGGCCGCCGCCGACAGGCTGATCAGCCGGCTCGACGACGCGACGATAGCCTCGGCACAGAAGGTCTTTGCCCGCATGGATTCGGTCGGCCAGGCGCGGATGAGCGCGCTGCACGGCGGCAATCGCGCCAAGCTCGAGATCGCACCCAATTTGTGGGCCGGCGTCGGCCTGGTGCGCGGCGGTGCCGGCACTGCCCTTGTCGGTGACCCCGACACGATCGCCGAGCGCATCGACGAATACCGGCGCCTCGGCATCGATACCTTCATCCTGTCCGGCTACCCGCATCTGGAAGAAGCCTATCGTTTCGGCGAGCTGGTGCTGCCGAAACTGCCGACCGATCATCCGGTCAAAGCCGCCGCTTCGTCCGTCAACACCGGTCCGTTCGGCGAGACCATCGCCGGCGACCACCGGCCAAAGTCGCTCGCCAGCGCCTCGTGAACGCGCTCCCTCCGGCCCGTCGGTTGCGCGTCGCCATAATCGGCGGCGGTTTTTCCGGCGCGGCGGTGGCTTGGCACCTGGCGTGGTCACATCGACCGGCGCACCTGTCGATTTCCGTGATCGAGCCGCGACCGTTGCTTGGCGGCGGCCTTGCCTACTCCAGCAAGGAACCTGCGCATCGGGTCAATGTCCCAGCGACAAGAATGAGCATGGCTCCGGAAGATACGCAGCACTTTGCACGCTGGTTGACGGACAGTGGGGAACTCGAGCGCGACGCCGACGCCATCTGGAAGAATGGCGACGCCTATCCACGCCGGCGCGTGTTCGGTCGCTATGTCGCCGAGCATCTGGCGCCCTATCTCAATTCCGGCGTTGTCCATCATGTTGAAGGTTCCGCCACACGCGTGACGCGCGATGCCAGTGGCGCGGGCTGGACCGTGCACACGCCCAGTGGGCCAATTGGCGCCGACATCGTCGTCCTGGCGGCGACGCACCCGCAGCCCGCGATTCCAGCCGCGTTGATCCACCTGGCGGAAGCGCCGGGTTTCATCGCCGATCCGTACGCGCCATCAGCACTTGCCGGGATCGGTCCGGACGCGTCGGTGTTGATCGTCGGCTCTGGCTTGACCTCGGCCGACATGGTCGCCGAACTGGACCGCCGCGGCCATTGTGGCCGCATCCTGTCGTTGTCGCGCCGCGGCTTACGCTCGCGCGGCCACCCGGATGTCAGGGGCGAGCCCTTCGGCGATTTTGCCTCGGCCCCGGCCATATCAGCGCTTGGCCTGCTCAAGACCATTCGTGCGACGCTGGCGGGGGCGCGTGCGGCCAATGTCAACTGGCAGTCGGTCTTCGATCAGTTGCGCCTGCAGGGGCCGGTGCTGTGGGCCGCACTTTCCCCGCCGGAGCGGGCAAGGCTGGTCCGCCAGCTGCGCGTGTTCTGGGACGTTCATCGCTTCAGGATCGCTCCACAGGTCGCTTCCGTGCTCGACCGGCGTCACGCAGCCGGCACGTTCGACACCATTGCCGCCAGGCTCGTCGCGTCGAACGATGAGGATGGCAGCCTGGCGGTCAGCTTTCAACGGCGCGGGCAGACGCGGATCGAGACGGCGAGCTTCGATGCCGTCATCAACACCACGGGTCCGGCCCATGGGCAGGCACTGCAACTGAATCCGGCGCTAAGCTCGCTGGCGGAAGCCGGGCTGATCAGGACGGACCAATACGGGCTGGGCATCGAGACCAGTCTCGACAGTCGTGCCGTCGGCCGGGATGGCAGGATAATCACGACACTCTTCGTCGCCGGTCCGCTGGCACGAGGGACTTTCGGCGAACTCATGGGCCTGCCCGAGGTTGCCCGCCATGCCCAGACGGTCGCGACCGAGATTGCAAGACTGCTCGACACGCCAGCCACCATCAGCGCAAACGCCGCGCGTGGTTCGGTCACGAGCTGACCCCAGCAAGCCGGGTTGGCCTGATAAAATTGGTATTTCCGTCCCCAGAGGGCCGCAAAAACGGAAAATCCTCCTTTGTATATATATTC
>NZ_RZRQ01000166.1:0-13169 GCF_003997785.1 Mesorhizobium sp. M7D.F.Ca.US.004.01.2.1
ATGCGGGTCGAGCCGAGATCCGGCCAGAAGATACCGGAATTCACCAGGCGGAAATGCGGTGCGACGATCAGCCTGTCGAGCTGCTGGTCGGTGGTGTTGGCGAGCGCGAACACCGCCCAGTCGCCGGTCGAACGCGCATCATTGGCCTCGACCTCGATGCGCCGCACGATGCCGTCCGGTCCCGGCGCGGTCGACACCTGGAAATTCTCGCCCTGGTTCCGATAGATCTCGACGGCGCCGGAAAGGTCGAGCGCGACGTCGTCACGGGCAATCTTGATCGGTTCGACGGCGAAGGCCGACGATGCCGCGCACAGCGTCAGGATTGTCCCGAGGACAAAGGCGAACAGCGGCCCGTTGCGCAGGAATTTCGTCAAAAATCAGTCCTTCGTTCCAACGCCCGGCGGATCGTCCGCGATCCGGGCGTAGAGGTAGTGGTCCTGCCAGATGCCGTTGATCCTGAGATAGGATCGCAGAAGTCCTTCGCGCCGGAATCCGGCTTTTTCAAGCACGCGGATCGACCGGATATTGTCGGGAATACAGGCCGCTTCGATCCGGTGCAACCTCAGCGTATCGAAGGCGAAGCGGGCCACCACCTTGACCGCGTCGGTCATCAGGCCGCGGCCGCCAAAGCGTTCGCCGATCCAGTAGCCGACATGGCCGCTTTGCGAGACGCCGTGGCGTATGTTGCCGAGCGTGATACCGCCCGCCAGTTTGCCGCTGCTCTTCTCGAAGATGAAGAAGGCGATCGCAGTCCCTTGCGCATAGTCTTCGCGGTAGCGGCTGATGCGCAGCCGCCATGCGGTGCGGTCGAGTTCATCCGGCGTCCAGCGCGGCTCCCATGGTTCGAGGAAGGCCCGGCTTTCGCCACGCACCGTCGCCCACTCGCGGTAGTCGTTGGTGAACGGCACGCGCAGCGTGACGCGGTCGCCTTTCAGTGCCGGCAGGTCACGGCGAAAGAAAGGGAGCGCGAACACGGCGCTTTGAGGGGCTTAGACGGCGAGCTTGCGGGCCGTGGTCTGCGTGCCAGCGAGCGATTCGAGGATCGCTTCGTATGGCGCCAGCGTACCCACAGGCCCGACAGCGGTAAGCGTCGGCTTGGTCGAGAACAGCCGCGACGACAGATCGGTCAGCCGTTCGATCGTCAGCGCCGACAGCCTTTCCATCAGTTCCTCCTTGGCGATCGGCCGGCCGAACAGAAGCAGTTGCCGTGCGATCTGCGAAGCCCGGCTAGCCGGGCTTTCGGCGGACATGATCAGCCCGGCGCGATATTGGGCGCGCGCGCGGTCGAGTTCTTCCTGCAGGATTTTCTCGCCGGCCTTCTGCAGTTCGTCGATGATGACAGGCACCAGTTCGGCGATGTCGCTCTGGCCGGTCGCGGCATGGACGCCGAAGACGCCGGTGTCGGAAAATCCCCAATGGAAGGCATAGACCGAATAACACAGGCCACGCTTCTCGCGGACCTCCTGGAACAGGCGCGACGACATGCCACCGCCGAGGATCATCGACAGCACCTGCGAGGCATAGAAATCGCGCACATGATAGGCGCGGCCTTCGAATCCCAGGACGATCTGCGCGTCCATCAGGTCGCGGTCTTCGCGGAAGTCGCCGCCGACATATTGCGCATATTGCGGGATGGTGCTGTCGGCCTTGCTGCGGAAGCCGCCGAGCTGCTTTTCGACTTCGCGCACGAAATTGTCGTGCTTGATGTCGCCGGCGGCGACGATCACCATGCGCTCGGCGCCATATTGCCGCTCGATGAAGTCGTGGAGTTGCTTGGAGGTGAAGGATTTGACCGTTTCGGGCGTGCCGAGAATGGAGCGCCCAATCGTCTGATGGCGATAGGCGGTTTCCGTGAAGCGGTCGAAAACGATGTCGTCGGGTGTGTCGTGCGCGGCGCCGATCTCCTGCAGGATCACATGCTGTTCGCGTTCAAGCTCCTGCGGATCGAATTCGGACTCCTGCAGGATGTCGGCAAGAATGTCGACAGCCAGCGGCACGTCGTCGGAGAGCACCCTGGCATAGTAGGAGGTGGTCTCGACGCTGGTGGCGGCGTTGATCTCGCCGCCGACGTCCTCGATCTCCGAGGCAATTTCGAAGGCGCTTCGCCTTTTCGTGCCCTTGAACGCCATGTGCTCGAGCAGATGGGCCATGCCATGCTCGTCGTCGCGTTCATTGCGGGCACCCGACTTGACCCAGGCACCAAGGGCAACCGATTCGATGCTTTGAAGGGTTTCGGTGGCGACTGTCAGGCCGTTCGACAGACGGCTTACCTCAACACCCATATGGCTACTACTCCCTAACGCGCCGCCCGCGCGCGGCGGCCGACGTAATCTTCCACCATTTTCAGGTCGGATGGAAGTACCGTGTATTTTTCCTCCGCTGTCATCAACCCACCTAGCCATGCGGGCAGTGCGGGGAAGACGCCGCTGGCGGCTTCGACGGCGGCCGGGAATTTTGCCGGGTGGGCGGTGCCCAGCACCACCATCGGCACCGCGCCTGACGCCTTGCCCGCCGCGACATGCACGGCTGCGGCGGTGTGCGGATCGAGCAGATAGTTGCTGGCCGCGAGCGTCGCGCGGATGGTGGCGGCGACCTCGTCCATATCAGCCCGGCCGGCGTCGAATTCGGACCGCATGCTAGCGATTTGCTGGGTTTCGATGGTGAAAGCGCCGGATTGCTTCAGGCTGTCCATGTAGCGTCGCACGGTCGCGGCGTCACGGCCGGAGGCCTCGAACAGCAAGCGTTCGAAATTGGACGACACCTGGATATCCATCGACGGCGACGTGGTCGCAAAGACGCCCTTGGTGCGGTATTCGCCGGTCGCGAAGGTCCGCGCCAGGATGTCGTTGTCGTTGGTGGCGATGACCAGCCGCTCGATCGGCAGGCCCATCTTCTTGGCCGCGTAGCCGGCGAAGATATCGCCGAAATTGCCGGTTGGCACCGTGAAGGAGACCGGCCTGTCCGGCGCGCCGAGCGACAGCGCCGAGGAGAAATAATAGACGATCTGGGCCATGATGCGGGCCCAGTTGATCGAATTGACGCCTGAAAGCGCCACCCGGTCGCGGAAGCTGTGATCGTTGAACATGTCCTTGAGCAGGCCCTGGCAATCGTCGAAATTGCCTTCGATCGCCAGCGCATGGACGTTTTCAGCCGTCGACGTCGTCATCTGCCGCTGCTGCACCGGCGAGACGCGGCCGTGCGGGAACAGGATGAAGATGTCGGTGCGGCTGCGCCCGGCAAAGGCATCGATTGCCGCCCCGCCAGTATCGCCAGAGGTGGCGCCGACGATGGTGGCGTGCTGATCGCGTTCGGTAAGCACATGGTCCATCAGCCGGGCGAGAAGCTGCATCGCCACGTCCTTGAAGGCGAGCGTCGGCCCGTGGAAGAGTTCCAGGATGAAGGTGTTGGGGCCGGTCTGCACCAGCGGACAGACGGCCTCGTGACGGAAGGTGGCATAGGCTTCGCGCACCAGCCGTTCAAAGACGGGCGCCGGGATTTCGCCGCCAAGGAACGGCGACAGCACGCGGATGGCAAGATCGGGATAGGCAAGGCCGCGCATGGCGTGGATCTCGGCCGCGGAAAACTGCGGCCACTCACGCGGCACATAAAGCCCGCCGTCGCGCGCCAGCCCAGCCAGCACGGCATCGGAAAATCCAAGAACGGGGGCTTCCCCGCGGGTACTCACATATTGCATGTCACAAATCCGTTACTGCTTGGCTTTTCCGTCCACCGCAAGGTGGTTAATTTCTGCGCTGGCTCAGTCGCATTTTTGCCGCGCGGTTGATATACGTCACCAGCTTTGCGAGAGGGAAGTGCAGTTTCATGGCGTTTCGTACATTCAGTGGTCGCTTTTTGGCGGGTCTTGCGCTCACCGGCTTTATGCTTGCCGCCGCCGGCTGCCAATCGGGCGACAATGGCATCCTGAACCTCGGCATCGGCAAGAAGGATCCGACGGTTCCACCGCCGCCTCAGGATCCCAAGATCCTGGCCAGCCAGTTGCAGGCCTATTGCCCCCGGGTGACAGTGCGCGACGGCACGGCCTTCTTCAACACCTACGCCAAGGGCGTCCAGAAGCCCAAGCCCAAGCTCAAGAAGACCGGCGACGCCGCGCAGGATGCCGCGGCCCAGGCTGAGGCCGACGCCGCTGCAACTCCGCCCGACGAGTCGGCGAACATCATCTACCAGGCATCGGTCAGCGACGTGACACGCGACTGCAGCCGTGCCAACGGCCAGCTGACGATGAAGATCGCGGTCGCCGGCAAGATCGTGCCGGGACCGAAGTTCTCGCCCGGCACCATCACCATGCCGATCCGCACCGCGGTGATGCATGGCACCGACGTGCTTTACTCGCAGATTCACCAGTATCAGGTCCAGGTCACCGACCCCTCGGTCGCCACACAGTTCGTCTTCACCGATTCCAATATTGTCGTGCCCGAGCCGACGGCGCAGGACTATCAGGCCTTTGCCGGCTATGATGAAAACGCGCCGAAGGCGACGACGGACAAGCCGAAGAGGACCCACCGCAAGAGAACTGCCGCGACGAACTAGAGCGCGGCAGTTGCACGAGGCGTGCGTCGCTGCGCACGCTTCTCAGGCGTCAGACCACTCCGACAGCGCCGCGATCACGCTTTTCAGCTCCGCCCAGCGGCGGATCACCGTCTCGGCGCCGGCCTCGGTCAATGCGTCGGCATGGCCGGGATAGCTGTGGGCCGCGCCGGTGAAGCCGATCACGCGCATGCCTGCCGCCCTGGCGCCGTGGACGCCGTGCACGGAATCCTCAATGACGAAAGTGTTTGCCGGGTTGGCGTTGAGTGTCTCCGCCGCAAACAGGAACACGTCGGGCGCCGGCTTGGTCTTCTTGCTTGGTATTTCCAGCGCCGAAAAGATCCGGCCGGCGAAAAACGGCAGCAGATGCACCTTCTCCAGCATGAATTCGATCCGTTCCGAGCGAGAATTCGAGCAGACGCAGCGCGGCGCCGTTACTGCGGCAACCGCCTCGCGAACCCCGTCTATGGCGCGTACGTCGCTACGCAATTTGCGGTCGACAAGGTCCTCGGCACGGTCGATCAGCGAGGCCTGGAACGGAATGCTGGATTTCTCCTCGACCCGCATCATGATGTCCTTGAAGGTCAGTCCGGCATAGGTCTCGGAAATCTCCTCAGCCGATATTTCGTACCCGGCTAGGGTCAGCAGTTCCGCCTCGACGCGGGCGGCGATGATTTCGGAATCGACGAGCACGCCGTCGCAATCGAAGATGACAAGGTCTGGCTGGGGCATGGCGATCCGGACAATGGGAGGATGAAGTGGCCTCGGGAGGCTCAGGCGGCGCGGCATACACCAACAGGGCCACCTTCGCAAATTCGGCAGTCTTCACCGAATATTTACGCTGATCGGTAACCATAACAGAGAGTAAAACAGTAACGCGTGCCTTGGGTGTCAGAATGTCTGCCGTGCGTCTTCTCGACGAGCTATCCCACGCTCCCCAGCAATCCGAATGGCTGGACACGATCCTCAAGGGCGACTGCGTCGCCGCACTCGACCGGCTGCCCGAAAAGTCGATCGACGTCATCTTCGCCGATCCACCCTACAATCTGCAGCTCGACGGCGACCTGCACCGGCCCGATCAGTCCAAGGTCGACGCCGTCGACGACGACTGGGACCAGTTCGAGAGTTTTGAAGCTTACGACGCCTTCACGCGTGCCTGGCTTCTGGCGGCGCGCCGGGTGCTGAAGCCCAACGGCACCATCTGGGTCATCGGCTCCTATCACAACATCTTCCGGGTCGGCGCCAAGATGCAGGATCTCGGCTTCTGGATCCTCAACGACGTCGTCTGGCGCAAGACCAACCCGATGCCGAATTTCCGTGGCCGCCGCTTCCAGAACGCGCATGAGACGATGATCTGGGCCACGCGCGACCAGAAGGGCAAGGGCTATACCTTCAACTACGAAGCCATGAAGGCGTCCAACGACGACATCCAGATGCGTTCCGACTGGCTGTTCCCGATCTGCACCGGCGGCGAGCGACTCAAGAACGACAATGGCGACAAGCTGCATCCGACGCAGAAGCCGGAAGCGCTGCTTGCCCGCATCATGATGGCCTCGACCAAACCGGGCGACATCGTGCTCGATCCCTTCTTCGGCTCCGGCACCACCGGCGCGGTGGCAAAACGCCTCGGCCGCCATTTCGTCGGCATCGAGCGCGAGCAGGCCTATATCGACGCCGCCAACGAGCGCATCGACGCGGTGCAGCCATTGGATGGCGCGGATCTCACCGTGCTCACCGGCAAGCGCGCCGAGCCGCGCGTTGCCTTCGTCAGCCTGATCGACACCGGCCTGGTGATGCCCGGCGCCACGCTCTACGACGCCAAGAAGCGCTGGGCGGCCAAGGTGCGCGCCGACGGCACGGTGGCGATCGGCGACAGCGCCGGCTCGATCCACAAGATCGGCGCCGAAGTGCAGGGCCTGGATGCCTGCAACGGCTGGACCTTCTGGCACTATGAGCGCAGCGGCGGCCTGACCCCGATTGACGAGCTTCGCCGCATTGCACGGCTTGGCATGGAGCGGGCAGGGGCCTGAGCCCCTGCCAATTGCGTCGAATTCCGTTGATTCAAAGTCGCAACGGATCGCGCGAAGCGATTCAAATCACGCCTTGATTCCGTGACGTTCAAGGTCTGCTTGAAGCGTTTTCGCATCGGTGAACAGCACCGACTGCCAGCCCGCCGCCTTGGCGCCGTCGACATTCTTCTGGCTATCATCGATGAACAGCGTCGCCGCCGGTTCGAGGCCGAAGGCAGCGACGTGATGATCGTAAATGCCGCGATCCGGCTTGATCAGGCCGATCTCACCGGAGATCGTGACGCCACGCGGCCGTTCGAGAAAATCGAAGCGCTCGCGGGCCTCGGCCAGCGTGTCGCTGGCAAAATTGGTCAGCATGGTCACGTCGTGGCCGCTCTCGATCAGGCCGACCATGATGGCGACGCTGTCGTCATAGGCATGCGGCACCATCTCGTGCCAGTGGCGGCGGAAACTGCGGATGTTTTCGGCGTGATCGGGATGGTCCGCGATCAGCAGCGCCTCGGCCTCTTCCCAGGTCCGTCCGCGGTCCTGCTCGATGTTCCAGTCATGCGTGCAGACATTGTCGAAGAACCACCTTCTCTCTTCGGCATCCGGAATGAGGCGGCTGAACGGAATGTTGGGATCGTAGTGGATCAGCACTCTACCGATGTCGAAAACGATGTGGCGTATTTCAGTCATGGGGCCTCTTTGCACTGTGCGGCGACGGCTTTTTCGTCGCGTCGGGTATCGCCGCTTCAATTGCCTTTTTCATGACGGTCGGCAGTGCTTCCCCGGAAATTTCATGGGCCAGCGACCAGAAATGTCCCGCCGGCACATCACCTTTGATGTGGGCGTGAAAGACTTCGAGTTCGAGAGCGAAATGCGTGAAGACATGTGCAATGCGGCCTGCATGCCGCCAGTCGGCGGGGAAGGGCGCTGCCGCCTCCGTGGTGTCGCCATCGATCCGCGCGGTCCAGCCAGTCGTCGGTACCTCGGTCATGCCGCCAAGCAGGCCTTTCTCCGCCCGCTTACGCAGAAGGATAGCGCCGTCGCTTCTGACCGCGACGAAGGCCGCGCCGCGCCGCAGGGGCTTGTCGGCCTTTGGCAGGCGCACCGGAAAGTGTTCGGGATCGCCTGAAAGGACGGCGCTGCAGTCTTCGCGCAGCGGGCACAGCATGCAGCGCGGCCGCCGTGGGGTGCAGATGGTGGCGCCGAGATCCATCATCGCCTGAGCGAAGTCGCCAGGCCTTGCCCCGGGCACCATGCGCTCGACATGGGCGCGGATCTCGGGCTTGGCCTCGCTCAACGGCGCTGTGATCGAAAACAACCGGGAGATGACGCGTTCGACATTGCCGTCGACAACGGCGGCGGGGCGGTCGAAGGCGATCGCCGTAATCGCCGCCGACGTATAGGCGCCGATGCCAGGCAATTCTCTCAAAGCCGTCTCCGTGTCGGGAAACCGGCCGCCACGTTGAGCCACCAGATCGGCACAGGCCTTGAGATTGCGGGCGCGGGAATAGTAGCCGAGCCCGGCCCAGGCCTTCATCACGTCTTCGGTCGGTGCTGCGGCCAGTGCCTCGACATCGGGCCATTTCTCGACGAAAACCCGGAAATAGGCCTTCACCGCTTCGACGGTGGTCTGCTGCAGCATGACCTCGGACAGCCAGATACGGTAGGGATCGGGCCTTGCGCCTTGCGCATGCTCACGTGGCGTGATCCGCCATGGCAACTCACGGTGGTGCACATCGTACCAGTCGAGCAAGCGGGATGCGATATCCCCGGATGTGGCTTTACCACTATCCCCGGATGCGGTCTTGCGGGTCTGGTCTGCTGATGCCATTGATCTTGTATTGGCTTGGCCGGTATCTGCTGGGTCGTGGCTGGAGAACGTACATGGCAGGGAGAACGCCCTACAGCAATCCCGTCCCGGTCAGTGATCTCGCGACCAAGATCCTCGATCCGGTGCTGCGAAAGCGGGCCGGCATTTCGATCGGCCTCGTCCAGTCATGGGAAGAGATTGCCGGTCCACGGCTGGCCAGCCACTCGCGCCCCGAAAAGATCCAGTGGCCGCGCCGCATGCATGAGGACGATCCATTCGAGCCGGCGGTGCTGGTCATCGCCTGCGAAGGCATGGCGGCACTTCATCTGCAGCACGAGACCGGCGAGATCATCAACCGGGTCAACGCCTTCCTCGGTTTCACCGCCATCAGCCGCATCAGGATCCTGCAGAAGCCGGTGACAACTGATAAAGGACGGCGCAAGCCGGCCCTCAGGCCGCTGACGGCTGCCGAGAAGATGAAATTGTCGGGAACCGTCGGCCTGGTCGACAATGATGCGTTGCGCGCCTCTCTGGAAAAACTTGGCGCGACCATTATTGGGGAGAGAAAGTCATAGGCCTCTCGAAGAAAGTCATGGATTTGTCGTCAATATCTCGCATTCGTGATCGCCCCTGTCAGGTTTGGCGATTGGATTGGGGATCGAGATGCCTTAATTCGCGCCAACTCTCGCCTTTTCGTGCCTTTGCATTGCAAAATCCAACCCTTGTCAGGTGATTCGTATGAACCGTCCCCCGTTCGGCCAAAGCTTGTCTCGCAGAAACGTCCTGTCTTCGCTGGCCGCCATTCCGGCGGTCGCCCTGCTCGCCGCCTGCAGCGACTCTGGCGAGGAAGCGAAGGCCGCGGATGTGAAGCCCGCCGATCCTGCCGCTCCCGCAAAGCCGGCCACGCCGGCCGCCGCTACCGCGCCGGAAGCCCAGGGCACCGTGGACATGGTGGAACTGATGAAGCCGGGTGCACTGCCTGACAAGCAGCTTGGCAAGGACGACGCCAAGGTCACCATCGTCGAATACGCCTCGATGACCTGCCCGCACTGCGCGCATTTCGCCGAGACCACCTTTCCGGACCTGAAGACCAAGTACATCGACACCGGCAAGGCGCGCTACATCCTGCGCGAATTCCCGTTCGATCCGAGCGCCGAAGCCGGTTTCATGCTGGCGCGCTGCGCCAAGGATAACTATTTCCCGATGGTCGACGTCCTGTTCCGGCAGCAGGCGAACTGGGTTGGCGTCCAGAATACCAAGGATGCGCTGCTGCAAATCTCGAAGCTCGCCGGTTTTACACAGGAGTCCTTCGAGGCCTGCTTGACGGACCAGAAACTTCTGGACGATGTGAGATCGGTCCAGAAGCGCGGCGCCAATGAATTCAAGGTCGACTCGACACCGACCTTCTTCATCAACGGTAAGACCTACAAAGGGGCGATGTCGATTGAGGAAATGTCGGCCATCATCGACCCTCTGCTCTGACGTTCAGTCAGCCCTGAGGCGGCGGCGCTTCGGCGTGCGCGGCTTCTTGTCGTGCCGCGAATTCCTTTCGCAAAACCACGGAAATCCGCTTAGTGGGCGGCGCGAATGAAGTTTTCGCGCCTTCGCCTCCTCGGTTTCAAGTCCTTCGTCGAGCCCGGCGAGTTCGTCATCGAACGCGGACTGACCGGCATTGTCGGGCCAAATGGCTGCGGCAAGTCGAACCTTGTCGAGGCGCTGCGCTGGGTGATGGGCGAAAGCTCCTACAAGAATATGCGCGCATCCGGGATGGACGACGTGATCTTTTCCGGCTCGGGCACTCGGCCCGCACGCAACACCGCCGAAGTCACACTTTTCCTCGACAACAGTGATCGCTCCGCGCCTGCCGCCTTCAACGATGCCGATGAATTGCAGGTGTCGCGCCGCATCGAGCGTGAGGCCGGCTCGCTCTACCGCATCAACGGCAAGGAGGCCCGCGCCAAGGACGTGCAGCTTCTGTTCGCCGACCAGTCGACCGGCGCGCGTTCGCCGTCCATGGTCGGCCAGGGCCGCATCGGCGAGCTGATCCAGGCCAAGCCGCAGGCGCGCCGCGCCCTGCTCGAAGAGGCGGCCGGCATTTCCGGCCTGCACACCCGCCGCCACGAGGCCGAACTGCGGCTGAAGGCGGCCGAGCAGAACCTCGAACGGCTGGACGACGTCGTCGGCGAACTGGAAAGCCAGATCGAAAGCCTGAAGCGCCAGGCGCGCCAGGCCTCCCGCTTCAAGAACCTGTCAGCCGATATCCGCAAGGCCGAAGCAACGCTCTTGCATCTGCGCTGGACGCTGGCCAAGACGCAGGAAGGCGAGGCGCGCTCGGCGCTTGCCGTTGCCACGGCATTGGTCGGCGACCGCGCCGCCGCCCAAATGGCCGCCGCCAGGGAGCAAGGCATCGGTGCTCATCGCCTGCCGGACCTGCGCGACGCGGAAGCCGCCGCTGCCGCCGCCTTCCAGCGCCTGTCGATCGCCAAGTCGCAGATCGAGGAGGAAGCCGGCCGCATCCGCGCTCGTCAGAGCGAACTCGAGCGCCGGCTGCAGCAGCTCGATGGCGATATCGCGCGTGAGGAGCGCATGGTCCGCGACAATGCGGATATCCTCGAGCGCCTGCGCACCGAGGAAGCCGCGCTCAATTCCGAAAATGCCGGTGCCGCCGAGCGCGAGGCCAGCACCAGGGCCACGTTCGAGCAGGCTGCATCGACGCTTTCACAAAGCGAAGCCAAGCTCGCCGCGCTGACCGCCGAGCGGGCAGAGGCTGCCGCCTCGCGCAACCAGATCGAACGGACACTGCGCGACACCGCCGAGCGTCGCGACCGCTTCGCCCGCCAGCTTGCCGATGTCGACCGCGAATTGTCGGAAATACTCTCCAAGGTCGCCGGCTTGCCGGATCCGGCCGAGAAGCGCGTGCTGGTCGAACAGGCCATGGCGCTGCTGGAAGAATCCGAAGCTGCCGTATCGGAGGCGGAGCAGTCGGTCATCGATGCCCGCGCCACGGAAAGCGCTGCCCGGCCACCGCTTCAGGATGCCAGGGCCGAGCTGGCGCGCATCGAGACGGAAGCGCGCACGCTGGCAAAAATTCTGAACGCCGCCAGCGGCGATCTCTTCCCGGCTGTGCTGGAACAGATCAGCGTCGATCGCGGTTTCGAGACGGCGCTGGGCGCCGCCCTTGGCGAAGACCTCGACGTGCCGCTCGACCGCAGCGCGCCGGTGCATTGGGGCGAAAGCGGGATCCAGCCCGGCGATGCGGCTCTGCCGGAAGGCGTGAAGAGCCTTGCCAGCGTGGTCCATGCGCCGGCACAGCTCGCCCGCCGTCTGGCGCAGACCGGCATCGTAGACGCCGGCGATGGCCGCCGGCTGCAGGCGCTGCTTGCTCCGGGCCAGCGGCTGGTCAGCCGTGAGGGTGCGCTCTGGCGCTGGGATGGCTTTACCGCCAGTGCCGACGCGCCGACCGCCGCCGCGCAACGGCTGGCGCAGAAGAACCGGCTCGCCGAGCTTGATGCCGAGGCGATACAGGCGACGCTCATCCTGCGTCAGGCTGAAGAGGCACTTGCCCAGGCCGAACAGGCGCTTCGCCTCGCAAGCGAGGCCGAGCGCAACGCACGCCAGGCCGGTCGCGATGCCCAGCATCGGCTGGACGCTGCCCGCAATGCGTTGGCCGAGGCCGAGAGGGCCGGCGGCGAATTGCAGAGCCGGCGCGCCGCACTCGATGAGGCACGCGCCCGCATCGTCGACAGCCATGAGGAGACCTCGGCCGCCTTCGCCGAGGCGGAAATGCTACTGCAGGACGCGCCCGATCTCGGCGATCTGCAATTGCAGCTCGAACAGTCCTCGGCCAATGTCGCCCGCGACCGCGCCACGCTTGCCGATGCGCGTGCCGTGCATGAGGGGCTGCGACGCGAAGCCGAAGCGCGCGCGCGCCGGCTCGATGCCATTGGCGCCGAGCGCAGCAACTGGCTGGAGCGGGCCGAAAACGCCTCGACACAGATCGCCTCGCTTGGCGAGCGCAAGGCCGAGGCCGAGGCCGAACGCGAGCGACTGGCCGATGCTCCCGATGAAATCGACGCCAAGCGGCGCGCGCTGCTGTCGCAGCTCACCGAGGCCGAGACCTTGCGCAAAGCGGCGGCCGACCGTTTGCAGGAAGCGGAGAACCGGCAATCCGAAATGGACAAGGCCGCCACCGGCGCCATCCAGTTCCTGGCCGAGGCGCGCGAGACCCGCGTTCGCGCCGAAGAGCGGCTGACGGCGGCCGACGAACGCCGGCTGGAGGTCGAAGCGCGCATCCAGGAGACGCTGAACACGCCGCCGCATCTGGTCATCCGCCATACCGGCCTGGAGGCTGACAGCCCGATGCCAGAAATGGCCGAGATCGAGCGTCAACTCGACCGGCTGAAGATCGAGCGCGAACGGCTCGGCGCCGTCAACCTGCGCGCCGAGGAGGAGCAGAAGGAGCTTTCCGACCGGCTGGAGGCGATCGTCTCCGAGCGCGAGGACATTATCGAGGCGATCCGCAAGCTCAGGCAGGCGATCCAGAGCCTCAATCGCGAAGGCCGTGAACGGCTGCTGGCCGCCTTCGACGTCGTCAACGGCCATTTCCAGCGGCTGTTCTCGCATCTGTTCGGCGGCGGCACGGCGGAATTGCAGCTGATCGAATCCGACGATCCGCTCGAGGCCGGGCTTGAAATCCTGGCCCGCCCGCCTGGCAAGAAGCCGCAGACCATGACGTTGCTGTCCGGCGGCGAACAGGCGCTGACGGCGATGTCGCTGATCTTTGCGGTGTTCCTGAC
>NZ_RZRQ01000167.1:0-13121 GCF_003997785.1 Mesorhizobium sp. M7D.F.Ca.US.004.01.2.1
CACCTGGCTAGAAAGGGGCGGTGCTATAGACCGCCCCTTTCTGGACCTCAGTTCCGGCAGTTGGGACTGACAGGGTCATACAGTCGTGGGCTCACCCCGAGACACTTGGACGTCGACTCGGCGCCGGCGTTCCCGATGGTCCCTGCCTGGACAGGGTCCACCATGGCTTTAGCGACGAATGAAGTCGCCGGGTCACCCCAGGTATCGAAGTCGCCATTGTCGGCACGTAGACTGTGAACGCCGACGAAGGGGGCGGTATTCGAGTAGGCGGCTTCGCTCACGATCGAGTTCGCCAAAAGGCCGAACACTACAAGTGAAACCGTACGAGTGGTGCGAGTATTCTGGTTAGAAGCAAAGTACAACATGTCAACCTCCTTTTATTAGTTATTGGTCTCTCGTGATTGAGAGACTGCATGGAGGTTACGAACGGGTCCGGAGCCTTCCGTGAAAAAAAGAAGCCCCGATCGTGAAAACTCGAAACCGGAAATTCTGATTTGACGGGCGGTAGCTGTCGGAAAAGGACTGGAGACCCAAGACGTGATACATGATATTGAGCTAAATTACACGATGTGAGGCGTCGTGACCTATGGTCGGAGCAACTGAACCAGACACGCGGCCGTACCTAAAGTTGCTGGGCAGAGTTGCCTTGCACGATTGCGACGGGCGCGACCTGACTCCGAAATCCCGAAGGTCTGTCTGCTTACTCGCTTTTCTGGCGCTGCAGCGCGATGGGCAAGCCACGCGAGAGAAAATCTGCGGATTGCTATGGAGTGGCAGAGGTGACGAACAAGCGCGCGACTCGCTTCGCCAAACCTTGGCCGACCTCAGACGCACATTAGGAGCAAGAGCCAAACAGCTCCTTCGAGCCACAAGAGACACGATTGGAATCGAGCTGGGAGAACTCCGCGTCGATGTGCGGATAGTCGAACAGATGTTGGCCCAAGGGAACCCCGAAGCAATCCTCTTTGCGGCGGACCATTGGGATGGTGGACTCTTGGAGGGCCTGCTTTCTCCGGACCCCGAATTCGACGCCTGGCTGAGCATCGAGCGGACGTACATAACAGAAATTTTCGTGCGTTCGGCTGACGTGGCTCTTGCGGTCGCCGTTCGAACGGGATGCGAGCCGGACCTTCACAAACTGGCGGAGTATCTCATTCGAATTGAGCCAACAAACGAGGCTGCCCACTCGGCTTTGATTGGATGGGCGCTAGACAAAGGCAATGCATCCGCAGCACTTCGACGCTATGAGGCATGCCGCGAGGCATTTAGACGTGATCTTGATTCCGAGCCCCCATTGGCTTTACGGCGGCTCGCCGAAGCCGCGCAGAATCCCCAGCGCGAAGCTTTGAGCCGACAGGCGTCAGGCCGGTCATTGACTTGCCGGCGGCTGCCTTCCGTAGCGTTGATTGCCAGGCCACCAGTAGGGCCGCCGGAGTTTACCAACGGGCTCGCTGGTTTCCTGTTTGAGGAGTTGGTGGGTGCATTGGGACGATCGCACAGTCTTGCGTTGTTGCTCCCAACGCACCCCGACGAACGCCTCGATGCGACTTACACGCTCACAATGAATATGTGGGTCGAGGAAAGGCGGCTGCAGGCTTCTTTCAGATTGAGCAGGAACATCGATCGGACGCATCTCCTTTCGGAGCGAATGGACAATGAAAACCTGGGCATTGTTGCAGAGTCGCTGGCCGATTTGGATCGGATTGTCAGTCACGTTGAATACGCAATCGCCACCGACCATCGTCAGGCAGGAAAGGAGCTAGATGACGCTTACAGCATATGGTTGGACGCCGACCGATTGACTGAAAGCTTTCGTTCGCACGATCTCGCCGGCGCTGTCTCCATGTTGCATCGAGCCGCCGCCTTGGATCCCGGATTTTCTCGTCCTATCGCAGCGCTCGCTTCCATTCAACTTTGTCAGCCAATGGCAAACCCTAGCAGCGAGGTCACCTCACTTTCGTTCAGCGGAGCACTCGCATTGGCCAAGAATGCTGTGGCGATTGACCCGTGGGATGCCAGGAACCGTGGCGTTCTAGGGTGGGCTTATTACCGCATGGGGCTTTACACCCAGGGAGAAAAGGAATTCAGGCGCGCCGTCGAGCTTGACCCCTATGACCCCGCCGTTTTGATATCCGCTTCCGAGGGGCTCGCTTGCTATGGTGACGGCAATGCGGCTGTTACGTATGCAGAGAGGGCGTTTCACCTTCACCCTGCGACGCCAGATTTTTTCCACTTCTTCGGACTTCAAGCATTTGCCATGGCCGGAGCCTATGAACGAGCCCTCGATCATGGCTCAGCCCTCTGGTCATTCGGACTGGCCGAGCCGCTGGCATGGAATGCGTTCGCGTTGACCAAGAGTGCCCGCCACGACGAAGCTCATACATCCACGATTGCATTCCTGAAAATAGTTGAAACACGTTGGGAAGGCGCATGCTTTAGCCCGGTCGCAGCGATGCAGTGGTTGGACCAGATCACTCTCGTCTCTGATCGGCATAGACGCGAGGAATTTCTGACTTGCTTGGCCAAACTCATTTCAGAAATCACCGGATGTCCGCTTCAGAGACTTCTACCTACACCCCATAATCGTCACGAAACCCAACTCCTGAAGATATATATCTAGAGTCCCTTTGTGCTCATTTACCACTGGTATCACGATGTTTACCGTAGACGCATCGTCACGAACTATATTGATCTGCAATCGAGCCAATTGCGACGGATCTACACCGGCATCCTCCAAGGCTGCTTTAGGGTCCGCGACAAAATCATCATATGCAGCTTGATTGGTGGCCGCACTGTATATCAGTTTTCCTACCTTTAGACACGCGCACGGGTCTGTTGCAAAAGTGAGCGAGCCGCCGTCGTCCTCACTGCCTCTCTTCACGGTAGGAATGGTCCGAAGCCGCATCTCATACCTCCCTGGTAAGCTTTCAAGCTTCCGTAAGTCCAGAATGAATGGCTCAGAGTAATTTAGGGGACTCTAACACGTAAGGCTGTCGGCACAAAGAGGGCGTACTGAACCGGTGAACGGAAATTTCGATTTACTTCATCTGACCCATACCGATGCTCCTGCGGAGTTCATCGTCGCTGCACGGGAGTCCGCTGGCAAAGCCGAGATACTCGGCTCCGGACGGGGTCTGACGCGCGAGAATGCGCTGGCATCTTGTCTCGGCGAAATGGCGGAGCGAGCGGCGGCGTCTAAAATCGACGCTCTCCAGATTATTGAGGCGCGTGCAATCGATCTGCCAGGACGTTCTATCGCGCCCAACCAATTTTGGCAGTTTTCGGACATTCAGCTCCGAGATGGTCCCAATCCAGGTGAATTGATTTCACCGCGCGCATGGTCGGTCGTCAAGGAACATATCTCCAACTGCACCAGCTGGTGCTTGGCGAAGCCAAATCGCGCTGGCCCAGACGTATTCGTGCCAATCGTCAACGTCGTGCTCGGTGAGGGACCGACAGATAGCAATGGTCTTGCCGCCGGCATTGACCGCTCCGCTGCCCAGGTCACCGCGCTGCTGGAACTTGTGGAACGAGATGCCGTCGCTATCTGGTGGTACGGGCGCATAAGACGTCCTCCGGTGTCGCTCGGAACGCTTGATGAACCGGCCCATTCGGATCTGCGGCATTGGCTAGAGCGGCGGCAACGACGCACCTGGCTCCTGGATCTTACGAACGACCTCGGCGTGCCAGTCATCGCCGCCATTTCGGCCGATCAGAACGGCTCTAATATCGCCTATGGTTTCGCAGCGCATTTGTCGGTCCGGCAAGCCAGTCAGGCGGCCGTCTTGGAGATGTTGCAGAGCGAGCTATCGCTTATCCTCGCCGAGAAGAGGGCGTTGCAGTCCGGTAGGCCGGAAGGCCCAGCCGGACGGTTCCTGTCTTGGTCGCGCTCCGCGTCGGTTACACGCATGGCCCACCTCTTGCCCGATCTCGACGCAACTGCCATTCCTTCTACCAACTCGCCAGCTGCGGATCTGAGCGATGTGGTTGCGAAAAAGACCGGGGTACCAGTAGTATTTGTGGACCTTGATCTGCCGGACGATACATTCAAGGTTGTTCGTGCATTATCACCTTGCCTTCGGTCATGGCGGCCCAGATTTCGAAGAGGTCGACTTCAGTCTGTACCTCGGACTCTTGGTTGGGCGCGTGAGGCATTCGACGAGACCTCTTTTGATGGTAACGTCATTCTAATCTAGATCCAGGGATTGCAATATCGGCTGATGCTGAAGCCTGTCGGCTCCGCCAGCTAACAAGCGAGAGACAGCGCTGTCATCGCAACATTTGCGCGCTGCGGTAATTCAATGCCCGCTTGGGTGGTCGGCAATTCGGCCGAGCGCAAACGAGCGTCCGCTTCCGGGTCGATGCTCGACGGTCCTGATGGCTATCCCGCACGCGGCGGGCAGTTGGTTCAGGCGATCGCCCGCGCGGCCTCGCGGTAGAGCGTCGGCGGCACGCCGACATGGTCGCGGAAGAAGCGCGAGAAATTGCCCTGCGTGGTGAAGCCGAGATTGCAGGCGACCGAGATCAACGGCTCCTGCGACCATTGCAGCTGCCGCACCGCTTCCTCCATGCGCAGCGTGTTCCAGTAGACGTTGGGCGTCAGATTGGTCTGTTCCTTGAACAGCGCGAAGAAATGCGGCCGCGACAGGCCGACGCTGCGCGCCACGTCGTCGAAGCAGATGCGCTCGCAGACATTGGCCTTCATCAGCTGGATCGCCTTGCGGACGCGGAAATCCTGCATGGTGTTGATGCGGACACGCGCCTCCTGCGGCGCCGAGGCGTCGGCGGCATCGAGCACGCTATCGATGAAACGCTCGATCTCGTAATTGGCGATATCGTCGATGCTCTCATTGTCGCTGAGATGGTCGAGCAGATTGGCGGCGGCCTGGTGCAACCAGGGCTCGAGCGTGATCGCGGCTTGTGAGAACAGCGGCGCGGACGAAGGCAGGTCGCGGCGGCGCCGCGCCCAGTCCGGATCGATGTAGAAGGCGAGGAAGAGGCCGGGTGTGCCATCTCGCGACAGAATATGGCTGTGCGGCTGGAAGGAGTTGATGCCGGCGGCGGTGCGCGGTCCAAGCGGTACCGTTTCGCGGCCAATGGTCATCTCCCCGGCCGTGCCTTCCAGCCAGATGATCAGATGCGCCTCGACATGGGCATGGGTGACGAAGTCGCTTGCGACATTCAGGACAGAAACATGTCCGAACCGGCCCCAGTAGAGCCTGATCGCTTCCGTCATGGGTATTCCTCCCGCAGACGACTGGCCTCCCTTCGCCTGCAGCGGGATTGTGCGGCTGAGTTTGGGGTCGCGTCAAGACTCGGGGGTGCGGCGGGGGCGAATGACGGCCGATGCCTGTGGATTTTCAGACTGAGCGATAGGCACTGGAACGAATAACGGTTGGGGAGGACGCCAGCCCCTCAAACCGAAGCCGTCATGCCGCCATCGACATACAGCGTATGGCCGTTGACGAAGGAGGATGCATTTGACGCCAGAAACACGGCGGCGCCGATCAGCTCGTCGACATTACCCCAGCGCCCGGCTGGCGTGCGCTTTTCCAGCCAGCCGGAAAATTCCGGATTGTCGACCAGCGCCTGGTTCATCTCGGTGCGGAAGTAGCCGGGCGCGATCGCGTTGATCTGCAGGCCGTATCTGGCCCAGTCGGCGCACATGCCCCTTGTCAGGTTGCGGATCGCGCCCTTGGTTGCGGTGTAGGGTGCGATGTTCGGCCTTGCCAGTTCGCTCTGCACCGAGCCGATGTTGATGATCTTGCCCTTGCCGCGCGGGATCATGTTGCGGGCGACGGCCTTGCCGGCATGGAAGGCGCCCGAAACGTTGGTCTTGAACAGCCGCTCCCATTGCTCCTCGGGAAAATCCTCGAGCGGAGCGCGGAACTGGACACCGGCATTGTTCACGAGGATGTCGATGGCGCCGATCTCGGCCTCGATGCGTGCAACGTCCGCATTGACCGCTTCAAAATCGGTGACGTCGAACACCGAGGCATGTGCCTTGAAGCCGGCATCGCGTAGTTTGTCGACCGCACTGTCGATTCTGGCGGCATCGCGGCCGTTGAGCACCACGCCGGCGCCGTGTTCGGCGAGACCGCGAGCCAGGGCGAAACCTATGCCTTGGCCAGAACCGGTAATCAGCGCAAGCCGCCCATCAAGGCTGAACAGGGAGTTTGTCACGGACTGTCCCGGCCTACTCGCTGCGGCGGAAATTGCGGATGCGGTCGAACAGCACCGCCAGCAGGATGGCGCCGCCGATGAACACGCCTTGCCAGAAGGCATTGATGCCGAGCAGGCCAAGGCTGTTGCGGATCACCTCGATCAGGGCCGCGCCGACGATGGCGCCGAAGGCAGTACCGACGCCGCCGGCCAGATTGGCGCCGCCAATGACGGTGGCGGCGATCACCTGCAGCTCCATGCCGGTGCCGAGATTGGTGGTGACGGCGCCCAGCCAGCCGGTCTGGACGATGCCGGCAATACCTGCCGACAGCGCCGGGATCATATAGACGGCAACCTTGATCTGGCGCACCGGAACGCCGGTCAGCGTCGCCGCATGCTCGTTGCCGCCGATGGCGAAGATATGCCGGCCGAACTTGGTCCAGCGCAGGATGAAGCCGGTGATCAGCGCCAGAAGGATCATGTAAAGCACCGGATTGGCGATGCCGAACACCCAGGCGCCGCCGCCCAATGCCAGCAGCTTGGCGTGATCCGGTCCGAACTGGAAGACGACGGTGTTGTTGGAGGCGACCATGGCCAGGCTGCGGGCGATCGACAGCATGCCGAGCGTCACCACGAAGGGTGGAAAGCCGAGATAGGCGATCAGGATGCCGTTGAAGGCGCCGATAGCAAGCGCCGTGGCGATCGAAGCCAGGATGCCGACCTCGATCGAATAGCCGGCATGCATGGTGACGGCCAGGATCATCGACGACAGGCACAGCACCGAGCCGACCGACAGGTCGATGCCGCCGGTGATGATGACGAAGGTCATGCCGAGCGCAATGATGGCGACGAAGGTGATATTGCGGGTGATGTTATAGAGGTTCTTCGACGTGGCGAAGGCGTCGGTGGCAAACGACAGGAACACGCAGGCCAGGATGACGGCGATCACCACCCAGAAGGTCTGGCTGGCAAACAGCCGCGCGGCCAAGGATTGCTGCTTGTGTTCGATCGGCTGGTCAATTGTCAGTGCCATCGTCGACCTTCATCTGCTGTGCGTGGTGGAATTCGCTGAAATCAAACCTGTTCGATGGCGCCGGTGATCAGCCCGGTGACTTCCTCGGGCGAACTCGACGCAATTGTCTTGTCGGCAACCTTGCGGCCGCGCCGCATGACGATGACGCGGTCGGCGACGGTGAAGACGTCTGGCATGCGGTGGCTGATCAGCACCACTGATATGCCCTGGTCGCGCAAATGGCGGATCAGGTTCAGCACCTCGGCGACTTGGCGCACCGAGATTGCCGCCGTCGGTTCGTCCATCAGCACGATCTTGGCCTGCGACAGCATGGTGCGGGCAATTGCCACCGCCTGACGCTGGCCGCCCGACATCTGCTTGACGAGGTCGCGCGGACGCGTCTCGGACTTCAATTCGGCGAAGAGCTGGCCGGCGCGCTTGTACATCGCCGCATAATCGAGGATGCGGAACGGGCCGACGCCGCGCCGCAATTCGCGGCCAAGATAGACATTGGCGGCGGCGGTCAGATTGTTGCAGAGCGCAAGGTCCTGGTGGACGATCTCGATGCCGTGCTGGCGGGCTTCCGCCGGCTTGTGCAGGATCAGCTCCTTGCCGTCCATGTGCATGGTGCCATGGCTCGGGCGGAAATTGCCGGCGATCATCTTGACCAGTGTCGACTTGCCGGCGCCGTTGTCGCCCATCAGGCCGACGACCTGTCCGGGCTCGATCGACAGCGAAACGTCGTTGACCGCCTGGATGGCGCCGAAATGCCTCGAGATGTTGGTGAGTTCGAGAACCGCCACCAGCCTTTGCCTCCCCGTGCCTTGCGGCCTGCTGCTGTTCCCGGCGTGAATGCCGGCGCTGCTTTGGCCCGCTCTCCCCAGCTCCTCCCGGAAACAGCGTTAGCGTTGTTTTACGCAAAAGCCGGCGCGCGTCAATCAATTGTCGGACGAATTGAAGTCCGGGTTATTTTAAAAATCCGTTTTGTAGGACAAATAGCATTGACGTTGGCGGCGAGCCGATATTAGCTAAGCGTCGGAGGAGATTATGCCGATCCCTGCTGGCGGTTCGCCTGACGGAATCAGCGGAGGTTTATCGGTCGAGGTTCCGGCTGTACCCATGTGTTCGAGCCGGTCTGAAGCCGCATCTGGAAATGCTTATCGATCTGGCCTGGCGACACGAGCGCTCGCGAAACGAACGTCTGTCATCACGCATCCGGTCGATCTGTGTGGCGGGCACGCCGTGTCCGTCTGTTTCAAGGGAGGACTGACATGAGGAAAACACTTTTGCTCGCCGCCGTCGCCGCCATGGCGTTGGGTGCCGGGCCGGCTTTGGCCAAGAAACAGCTCGTCATCGTCGTGAAAGGTCTCGACAATCCGTTCTTCGAAGCCATCCACCAGGGCTGCGAGAAATGGAACAAGGAAAATGCCAGCTCGGAATATGAATGCTTCTACACCGGTCCGGCGTCGACCTCGGACGAGGCTGGCGAGGCGCAGATCGTCCAGGACATGCTGAGCAAGGCCGACACGGTGGCGATGGCGATTTCGCCATCCAACGCGCCGCTGATCGCACAGACGATCAAGACCGCCAATCCGACGATCCCGATCATGACCGTCGATGCCGACCTCAGCAAGGAAGATGCCGCACTTCGCAAGACCTATCTCGGCACCGACAACTATCTGATGGGCAAGAAGATCGGTGAGTACATCAAGAAGGGCAAGCCGAAGGGCGGCACGATCTGCACGATCGAGGGCAATCCTGCGGCCGACAACATCCTGCGCCGCGCGCAGGGTATGCGTGACGCACTGTCGGGCAAGGACGGCCTTGCCGCGCTTGCCGGTGAAGGTGGCTGGACCGAAGTTGCCGGCTGCCCGGTGTTCACCAATGATGACGGCGCCAAGGGCGTGCAGGCGATGACCGATATCCTCGCCGCCAACCCCAAGCTCGATGCCTTCGGCATCATGGGCGGCTGGCCGCTGTTTGGCGCACCGCAGCCCTATCGCGATCTGTTCGGGCCGCTCAAGGACCGGATCGCCAGCAACGACTTCGTCATCGGCGCCGCCGACACGATCGGCGACGAAGTGGCGATCGCCCGTGACGGCCTTGTGACTGCTCTGGTCGGTCAGCGGCCGTTCGAAATGGGCTACAAGGCACCGTCAGTGATGATCGACCTGGTCGAAGGCAAGGCCGTCGCCGATCCGGTGTTCACCGGCCTCGACGAATGCACCAAGGACACGGTCGACACCTGCATCCAGAAGTAGGGTCTCGATTTCGGGGCGCCCGGTGACGGGCGCCCCGTCAATTCCTCAACGGACGCAATAGGTTGGGGCAACCGGCTCCGGCTTTGGTGCGCCCATGATCTGGATTTTCGGCAACGAGATCGGCGTGCCGCGTAGGTTCGGACCAGTCCGGACGACAGACGGCCGACCTATTGGAACGTGGATGCCGGACGAGAAGTCAAAGAAGCGTGCCGCCCGGGCCAAGGCACAAGCCAGCGCCCGTCCGGCCATCATGCGCAAGGCCGGTGCCGCGCACTTTGCGGGAGCCAGCGTCCATGTCTCGCTGGCCGGCGAGATTGGTCTGCGGATCGTGCGTGGCGACTATCCACCCGGCACCATCCTGCCCAACGAAGCCAAATGGGCCGAGATCTTCAATGTCAGCCGTTCAGCCGTGCGTGAAGCCATCAAGATGCTGATGGCCAAAAGCCTGTTGGCATCGCGGCCCAAGATCGGCAGCTGGGTCGAGCCGAAGGAGCGCTGGAACCTGCTCGATCGCGACGTGCTGGCCTGGTATGCGACCGCGCCCGACCGCGAGGCGTTCCTGCGCACCGTGCAGGAGTTTCGCCACATCATCGAGCCGGAAGCGTCGGCCTTTGCCGCCATGCGGCGCAGTGACGAGCAGATGGCGGAGATCAGCCAGGCCTGCCGCGAAATGGGCGAGGCCCTGAGCCTGCAGGAGCGTATCCGCGCCGACACGCGTTTTCACCTCGCCATCCTGCGTGCTTCGGGCAACGACCTGCTGGTGCCGCTCGGCGTGCTGATCGAATCGGCGCTCGACCATCTCTTCGCGTTCACGACGCAGCAGGTCGGCGATCAGCGTCAGGCGCAGAAGCTGCATGAAGCGATCGAGAAGAACATCCGCCTGCAGCGTCCAGCCGCCGCGCGCAACGCCGTGCACAAGCTTTTGGCCGACACCGATGAGGGGATTGGGCGAGGGCGGCGGTGATCGGCGCCTGCGCTTTACTCAAATCGTCTGCTTCTTGCCATCCTTCATCGGCATCAGGTCGACGCCGTTCACCTCAGCGATATGCGTCGCCAGCATCGGCACGAACTGCTCGGCCGGACCGGTGGCATGGGCGCCGGCGAAGGAGTTCTTGGTGGCATTGCCGAGCGGGTTGGCGATGCCGGCGGCACCCGCCATCGATTCCAGATAGGTCAGGTCCTTGAAGGCGTTGGCAATGGTGAATTTGTGGGCGTCGCGGTCGCCTTCCAGCGTCCAGCGCATGAAAGTCTGGTAGAAGCCGCAATCCATGCGGCCGTTGCGGATGACGCTGTCGAAGCGCGGCGGCGAGATGCCGACCTTCTCAGCCAATGCCAGTGCCTCGGAATAGATCGCAGCGTAGCCGAGCGAGATGAAGTTGTTGAGCAGTTTCATGCGGTGGCCGTCGCCGGTGTCGCCGATATGCACGATGCGGCCGGCCCAGGTTTCGATCACTGGTTTCACCCTGGCAAAGAGGGCGTCCGGCGCGCCGACCATGGCGTCAAGCGTGCCTTCCCAGGCTTCCTTCGGCGTGCGGCTCAGCGGCGCGTCGACAAAATCGATGCCGAGCGCCTTGAGTTCCGCTGCCAGAGCCACCGTCGAGACCGGATCGGAGGTCGAGCAGTCGACGACGACCGAGCCCTTTTTCAAGCCCTCCTTGAGGCCGCCGGGGCCGCGAATGATGGCTTCGACCTCGCGCGAACCAGTGACGCAGATGAAGACGATTGTCGATGCCGCCGCCACATCGCGCGAGGTCGATGCTTCCCTCGCACCTCGACCGAGCAGGTCCTCCGCTGGCTTGCGGTTCTTGCGGCCGAGGAAGGTCAGGCTGTAGCCCTTGTCGACGATGTTCTTGGCGATCCCGTGCCCCATCAGGCCAAGGCCGATGAAGCCGATCTTTTCGCTCGCGACAGTCGTGTTCATGTCTTCAAGTCCTGTTGCAATGATTGATGTCAAGCGCTGCCGTTTTGCAGGCGAGGGTGGTTGCGGATTGCGATATTGTCTGACAATACACATAAATCCCAGAGGTTGTGGAGAGCAAAATGACGAAGCGGATCATGTTCACCGGCGGCAGCGGCAAGGCGGGACGCCATGTCGTGCAGTATCTGGTGGAGCAAGGCTGCCAGGTGCTCAACATCGACACCAGGCCGCTCGACAATCCCAAGGTGCGGACGCTGATCACCGACATCACCGATAGCGGGCAGGTGTTCAACGCGCTGTCGAGCTACATGGGCCTGCATGAATTCGACCCGTCACTGCGCCCGCAGCCGGTCGATGCGGTGGTGCATTTCGCCGCCATTCCGCGCATCATGATCACCACCGACAATGAGGTGTTCCGCATCAATGCGCTCGGCACCTACAATGTCATCGAGGCGGCGGTGAAGCTCGGCATCCGCAAGGTTATCATCGCCTCCAGCGAGACCACCTATGGGCTTGTGTTTGCCAACGAGCCGCGTGATCCCAAATATTTCCCGCTCGACGAGGAGTATGATGTCGATCCGATGGACAGCTATGCGCTGTCCAAGATCGTCAACGAGAAGACGGCACGCGCCTTTGCGCAGCGCAACGGCACCGACATCTATGCCCTGCGCATCGGCAACGTCATCGAGCCGCATGAATATTCGCTGTTTCCGAAATGGTTCGCCGATCCGGGGTTCCGCAAGCGCATCGCCTGGAGCTATGTCGACGCGCGCGACCTCGGCCAGATCACGCTGCGCGCCATCGAGAAGGACGGGCTCGGCTATCAGGTGTTCAATGCCGCCAATGACGACACATCGTCCGACCTGCCGACTGCTGAGTTGCTGAAGCGGTTCTACCCCGGCGTGCCGGTCAAGGCCGAGCTTGGCGAATACGAGACGCTGCTCTCCAACCGCAAGGCGCGCGACGTGCTGGGTTTCCGCCCGGAGCATAGCTGGCGCAAATACGTCAAGCAGGCCTGATCCGCGGGAGCAATAGGGGCTGATCTGTGCACAGCGGCCGGCTTTGCGGCGCAAGCCGCTTGCCGCGCTTGACAGTCTCGTCAATCCGGACTTTCTGGAACCTATGCGGGACGCGAAGCCGAACAAGGAAAAATCGCCAGCGAAAGCGGCCTCCGCCGACCGCCCGGCCGGTGTTCGCCGACCCGACGCGGCGCGCATTCCAGGCTCGAGCGTCCATGCCTCTCTGGCCAGCGAGATTGGCCTCAGGATCGTGCGCGGCGACTATCCGCCCGGCACCATCCTGCCCAATGAAGCGAAATGGTCGGAGACCTTCAGCGTCAGCCGCTCGGCGGTGCGCGAAGCGATCAAGATGCTGATGGCCAAGAGCCTTTTGGCGTCACGTCCCAAGATCGGCAGCTGGGTCGAGCCGAAGGAACGCTGGAACCTGCTCGATCGCGATGTGCTGGCCTGGTACGCGACGTCGCCGGACCGCGAGGTGTTCCTGAAGACCGTGCAGGAGTTCCGCCACATCATCGAGCCGGAAGCGACCGCCTTTGCCGCCATGCGGCGCACCGACGAGCAAATGGCCGAGATCAGCCAGGCCTGTCGCGAGATGGGCGCGGCGACCAGCCTGCAGGAGCGCACCCGCGCCGACACGCGCTTTCACCTCGCCATCCTGCGCGCTTCGGGCAACGACCTTCTGGTGCCGCTCGGCGTGCTGATCGAATCCGCCTTCGATCATCTCTTTGCCTATACGACGCGGGAAATCG
>NZ_RZRQ01000168.1:0-13096 GCF_003997785.1 Mesorhizobium sp. M7D.F.Ca.US.004.01.2.1
GAGCAGGACCAACCATTGCCAAGGCTTGCCTATCCGCGCCATGCGTTCGATGGCGGGCTGGTCTGGAGGCTGCTCGGCCGAGGAATCCATGTTTCGGTCTTAGACGCGAAGCGAGGTGATGCGAACCCCGCTGCGTCGAAAAAGGATGCTTGCGCGCCTCAGTCGCTTTTGCCGTCGGCCAGGCCGAAGCCGCCGACGGGGTGGGTCTCGACCTGGAATTCAAAGCCGGCAATGAACGGCCGCGCCTTGGCGATCACCGCCTGGACTTCGGGAAGCTGCAGCGAGGCTTTGTGGCTTTCGGCGTCGGTCCATACTTCGGTGACCCAGATCGCATCGGCATCCGCGGGGTCGCGGGCGATGATGTAGCTCAGGCAGCCCGGCAGGGCGCCTGTACTGGCGCGCAGGACGTCCATGACCGCGTCGCGCTGGCCGCGCGCCGCCCGCATCTTGCCGATCAGTCCATACATTCCGTTGTCTCCCTTTGAGGTTTTCGACAAGAACATGCAGATCACCAGTATGCCGACAGCCGCTCAAGGCATCAACTGGCCGCCATTCACCTCGATCACCTGGCCGGTGATGTAGCCGCTCAGAAGATCGGAAGAGAGGAACAGATAGGCGCCGACGCAATCCTGCGCCGTGCCGGCGCGTCCCTGCGGAATGGTGGCGACCATGCCCTTCATCTGCTCGTCGGTCGAATAGCGCTCGTGGAACGGGGTGAGAATGGTGCCGGGCGCCACCGCGTTGACGCGGATGCCGAAGCCGATCAGCTCCTTGGCCATGCCGCGCGTCACGTTGGAGACGAAGGCCTTGGCCGAGCCGTAAAGCCCGGCTCCGCCGCCCGCACCATTGCGCGCGGCGATCGACGAGGTGTTGACGATGAAGCCGCCCTGTTTCCTCAGCCACGGGATTGCCTTGCGCGAGGCGGTCAGCACCGAACGGGCGTTGAGGTCCATCACCGCGTCGTAATGCGCTTCGGTCTGCTCGGCATAGGGGATGCGGCCAAGCATGCCGCCGGCATTGTTGACCAGCCCGTCGAGGCGGCCGAAATACTGCGCGCTGTCCTCGACGACGCGTTCGACATCGGCGGCAACGGAGAAATCGCCCTGGACGAGAAACACCTCGCCGCCCTTGTCGGCGATCGTCATGCCGAGTTTCTCGGCGGCGCCTTGACTCGAATTGTAGTGCAGCGCCACCTTGCATTTCTGCGCTGCATAGGCCAGCGCGAGCGCCGCCCCGATGCCGGTCGACGCACCGGTGACCAGCACTGCCTTGCCGGCAAGATCGGGTATGCTGAGTGTGGTGGCTGGCACGGGTTCTTCCTCCGGGATTTCAGCCTGTCCTTCGTAGGCCCTTGCCGCCCCGGTGTTCAAGTCTCAGGGGCGCAGATAGGCGTAGCCCTGGCCTTGCAGTTCGGCGAGCTTGACGACGCCGCCCTTGTCGGCGGCATGGAAACCGGCGAGCAGGTCGGCGAGCGAAATATCCATGCCTTGCATGGTGTTGGCGCAGGCGTGCGGTTCCAGCCCCTGCTGCACCAGGCCGGCGAAGCGCCCGGAAATCGCGGCCGATATGCCTTTCGACTTGAAGGCGGCCAAGGCCGGACCATGCACGACCAGCACGATGTCGACGTTGCCGCCGGTGCCTTCATAGTGGTTCTTGATGTTGCCGAGCACGAAATTGACCTTGTCGACGTCGCTCAAGTGATAGGCGACCTTTTGCCTGGCGGGCTCTGGGGCGGCTGCCTGCACTGCCCGCAGACCAAGAAGCGTTCCGGTTCCGGCAAGAACCGCGCGGAACATATCGCGCCGGCGCATGGCATCCTCCCCCGCTTGGCGGCTCGCCGCGAATTGCGTGACTCCAGCCGCAATACTAGCATAAATTGACGTTACGTCCTGTCGATGCAGAGGAGAGGTCACATGGCGTTCAGGGTAGGGGAATGGAAGACAGTCGCCGGCGCCGGGTTTGGCGTTGCGCTGCTTGGCGCGCTTGCCGGTTCGGCCTTCGCCGACGATGCGCTCAAGCTCACCGAACTCAGCCCGAACGGGGCTGATGCCTGCTTCGGCCGGATCTATGACGCCGCGCACCTCAAGGCGCATCCGAAGCAGAAGGTGGCGCGGATCTTCTTCCTCTATGGGCACGACCCGGTCAGCCGCCCGAACGAGGAGCCACCGACAAACTCCGACTCGTCCTATAACGGCTTTATCGCCACCACGGCGCGCGGCGCCAAGGCGCCGGAATGGGCCAGCGGCTGGTGCAATCACGAGTCCGAGGACGGAAAGAGCGGTTCGATCCGTTGCGGCATGGACTGCGACCGCACCATGGCCTCGCTGAAGCTCGATGACAAAGGGCGTCTGATCCTCACCGATGTCTCGGCCGATCTTTATCTCGACGCAGGATCGGAAGATGAACTCGGTGAAGCCGAATATGACAGGCAGGCGCTGGGGAGCGAGGACGACAATTTCCGCCTCGACCCGATGCCGGCCGCAACATGCCAGGCCGAATTCGCGCGCATCGATCCGATCGATCCGGCTCTTGGAACTCCCTTGCGTGAGCGGCTGAAGCCGGACCAGGCCTTCTGCTACGGGCGCGACTATGATGCAGCCCATCTCGGTTCGCATCCCGACCAACTGACCCAGTCGATCCGGGTTTTCCGCGGACCGGTGGAACTGGCGTCCTTCGCCTCGGGCGGCGATGCGGCCAACTGGCCAGACGGCGCCGACATTGCCGTTACTGTCACCACACGGCAGAAATCGGCCAAGGTGACACAGACCTATTCCTGCCAGGGCGAGGCCGACCAGTGGCGCTGCGCGGCGAGCTCGAAGATGAGCGATTTCTCCTGCGACATCGCGCAGAAGGAGATTTTCCTCAAGCGTGGCGTAGACGGCACCATGATGCTGGCCAATCCCAACAGCGCACTCGCCATCGTCGATCTGTGTTCGAAGGCCGCCGACGGCAAGACGAAATCCGACGACAAGGTCTATCGGCTGCAGCCAATGTCGCAATCGGCCTGCGCGCCTTGAGCTCGGACTTGTCTGCGTCGCCATGAAGGGATATATCTTTGCTATATCTCATTTGAGGATAGCATGATGGACAAGGCAAAAGTGTTCTGGTCGGGCCGGTCACAAGCTGTACGTCTGCCCAAGGAGTTCCGTTTCGAAACAGACGAGGTTTCGATCCGCCGTCACGGGCAAACCGTCATCTTGGAACCGCTAGCGCAGGATTGGGCGTGGCTTGACCAAGTGATCGGACCGCTTGACAACGATTTCGCCGAGGCAGCGCTGGAACGTCAAGACGGGCAGGATCGGCCTGCTTTGGATGACGTTTTCAAGTGATCTACCTGCTCGACACCAATGCCGTCATCGCAGTCATCAAGGGCGACGCCGGGCTGTTGGCGCTGCTGAAACGGCACAAGCCGCAGGACTTTGCCCTCTCTGCGATCGTCGCACACGAACTATACTATGGTGCTGAAAAGAGCCAACGAAGGGCTGAAAATTTGGCGCGCATCGAAGCTCTGCAGTTCCCGGTGCTCGAATTCGATCGAGAAGACGCAAGACATGCTGGAGAGATTCGGGCAACGCTCGCGACGTTGGGAACTCCGATCGGTCCCTACGATGCGTTGATCGGCGGGCAGGCTCGCGCTCGGAACCTTACGCTGATGACCCGCAATGTCCGGGAATTCGAGCGGATCAAAGATCTCTCAATCGAGACCTGGTGAACCCGCCTCACGCGAACGGCACGGCCGTCGTGCCCTTGGGCAGCTTGGCCTCGTCGTCGGGTTCGACATGGATGGTGACGCGCACCGAGGGGATTTCGGCTTTCAGCGCGTCCTCGATGCGGTCGCAGATGACATGGCTGGCGCCGACCGACATGTCGGCGTCGACGACCAGATGGAATTCGATGAAGGTGGCGCGGCCGGCGATGCGCGTCTTGAGGTCGTGAACCTCGAGCGCGCCCTTGCAACTGGCCGAGATGACGTCGCGGATGCGCATGTGTTCTGCCGTATCGACGGCGCGGTCCATCAGGCCATTCATGGACGAACCGATGACGTGCCAGCCCTGCCACAGGATGTTCAGCGCCACGATGACGGCAAGCGCCGGATCGAGGATCTGCCAGCCGGTCAGGATCGCTCCGACAAGGCCGCCGAAGACGCCGATCGAGGTCACCACGTCGGTCATGATGTGGTTGCCGTCGGCGACCAGCGCCGGCGATTTCTCGGTCCTGCCGGCGCGGATCAGCGTCCAGGCCCAGAAGGCGTTGATGACCGTGGCAACGCCGTTGACGGCAAGGCCGCTCCAGGGCTGTTCGAGCGGTGCCGGCGTCTGCCAGGAGCGCCAGACCTCGTTGAGGATCAAAAGGGCGGCGAGCACGATCAGCACGCCTTCCAGCACCGCCGAGAAATACTCGGCCTTGTGATGGCCGAACGGGTGATCCTGGTCGGCCGGCTTGTAGCTGACCTGGATCGCCCAGAAGGCGGCGACCGAGGCGATGACGTTGACGATCGATTCCAGCGCGTCCGAATAGAGCGCGACAGAGCCGGTGACGTACCAGGCAGCAAGTTTCAGAGCGAGCACAACAAAGGCGACAACGATCGACCAGAAGGAGAGGTTGGCAACCTTGCGCTTCGCGGCCGCCTTGGCCGTGATCGCCATCGTGTTCTCGGCTTCAGCCATGATCGTCAGGCGGCCTTTTCCTTGGCCTTGCGCGGCAGGTGGGCGACGATGTTCTCGATGATGCGCATGCCGGCATTGTGGCCGAGCGTCATGATCGATTCCGGGTGGAACTGCACCGCGGCGATCGGCTCCTTGCGGTGCTCGAAGGCCATGATGACGCCGTCCTCGGTTTCGGCCGTGACGATGAAATCGTCGGGCAGGCGCACCGGATCGGCGAAGATCGAGTGGTAGCGGCCGACGGTGACTTCCTTGGGCAGGCCGGAGAAGATGATGCCCGGCTTGGAAACGCGGATACGCGACGGCTTGCCGTGCATGGGTATGTGCAGCTGCCTGAGTTCGCCGCCATAGGCTTCGGCCAGCGCCTGCAGGCCAAGGCAGACGCCGAAGATCGGCAGGTCGCGGGCACGTGCCTTCTTGATGGTGGCGGCGCAGTCGAAATCCTTCGGCGTGCCGGGGCCGGGCGACAGCACGACAAGGTCGGGCTTCAGCCGGTCGAACACCTCCTCGGGAACCGGCGTGCGCACGGTCGAGACATTGGCGCCGGTCTGGCGGAAATAATTGGCCAGCGTGTGGACGAACGAGTCTTCGTGGTCGACCAGCAGGATGTTGACGCCGTCGCCGACGCGCGCGGTGGTGCGCTCGGTGCTGGCGGAATTGCCGGTCTTGGCGTCGCGAATGGCGGAGAGCATGGCGGATGCCTTCAGTTCGGTTTCGGCTTCTTCTTCCTCGGGAATGCTGTCGAAGAGCAATGTGGCGCCGGCGCGCACTTCGGCAATGCCGTCCTTGATGCGGATGGTGCGCAAGGTGAGGCCGGTGTTCATGTCGCCGTTGAAATTGACCATGCCGATCGCGCCGCCATACCAGGCGCGCGGGCTCTTCTCGTTCTGTTCGATGAAGCGCATGGCCCACAGTTTCGGCGCGCCGGTGACGGTGACCGCCCAGGCGTGCGACAGGAAGGCGTCGAAGGCGTCCATGCCTTCGCGCAGCCGGCCTTCGATGTGGTCGACGGTGTGGATCAGGCGTGAATACATCTCGATCTGGCGGCGGCCGATGACGCGCACCGAACCTGGCTCGCAGACCCTGGACTTGTCGTTGCGGTCGACGTCCGAGCACATGGTCAGCTCGGATTCGTCTTTCTTCGAGTTGAGCAGTTTCAGGATTTGCTCTGAGTCGGAAATGGCATCGTCGCCGCGTTTGATGGTGCCGGAGATCGGGCAGGTCTCGACGCGGCGGCCGTTGACGCGCACGAACATTTCCGGCGAGGCGCCGATCAGATATTCGCCTTCGCCCAGATTGATGAAGAAGGAATAGGGGGAGGGATTGATGGCCTTCAGCTTGCGCGAAATCTCGGATGGCTGTGTTTCGCAGCGCTCGTAGAACATCTGGCCGGGCACCACCTCGAACAGGTCGCCGCGCTTGAACGAATCCATCGCCTTGCGCACCAGATTGGCGTATTCGCCCGGTTCATGGTCGCCGCGGGGCGGGATTCGGTCGGGGCTCTTGAACGGCTCGGCGATTTCGTCGCGCGGCAGCCCCTCGGTCGAAAACCCGTCGCCGGCGTAGTCGTAGCGATCGGTCCAGGCTTTGGCCGAATAATGGTCGACGACCAGGATCTCGTCGGGCAGGAACAGCACCAGGTCGCGCTGGTTTGGCTTGCGCTCGAGCTTGTAGTCGACCGGGTCGAACTGGAAGGCGAGGTCGTAGCCGAAAGCGCCATAGAGACCAAGATTGGCGTCTTCCTCGGTCTTGAACAGAGCGGTGATGGCGCGCAGCACGGTAAACACCGAAGGGACGCGGCTGCGCTCTTCTTCGGTGAAGACACGGCCGGGCTTGGCGACGTCGAGGCGGATGAGTTTCTTCGATGTCTCGGCGATGGCGACATCGGCCAGGCTGGCGAGCGCCTTGCCGATGACCGGCAACAGCGCCTCGCCACGGCCGTTCAGCGCCTCGATGCGCATGGCACGGCCACGTGCTGAGATGACCAACGGTGGGTCGATGATAGCGGTGTCCCAGCGCGTGTAGCGGCCGGGATATTCATAATTGGAGGAAAACACCGCACCGCGGCGCGAATTCAAGCCGTCGACGTAAGCGTCGATCGCGCCCGCATAGGGCCGGTCGTGGCGCTCGCGGGTGATGGTGATGCCACCCGCGGTCACGAAACTTTCCGCCCCGTTTTCCAGAACCTTCATCGTCATTGCCGTCTCCATCAGCTTCTTGGGGCAACGGACCCGGGAATGGCTTGGAAAAAACAAATGGCCGCCCGGACTTTCCGTTGCGGCCACCCTCTCTTTTCACGCGCACGTGTTCGAACAGGCCGCTGTCAGCAGGCCCACCACCAAATGGTCTTGGTCGAACGCATGTTCATGGCGAAATCCATAGCTGCGAAAAGGAGGATGCGCAACAGGTTTGAAAGTCTCTTCGTTGGCCGCCGCTTCCCAGGCTCATGGCACATCGCCAGAGCCGACAGTGCCGCCTAGATTGTATATCCAACAGCAGGAAGATGGTAAAAGCCAATGACCGAGCAGATCGAGCGCGCGCGGACGTTCCATTCCCTCCACGTCAAGGGAAACCCGATCGTCCTCTACAATGCCTGGGACCCGGGCTCGGCCAAGATCGTCGAGAAGGCGGGCGCCAAGGCGATCGCCACCGGAAGCTGGCCGGTGGCTGCCGCGTTCGGCTACGCCGATGGCGAGAAAATCCCGCTGGAGCTGGCGCTTGACAACATCAAGCGCATCGTCGGGTCGGTCGACCTGCCGGTGACCATGGACCTCGAGGGCGGTTACGGCGTCGATCCGGAAATCGTTGCTCGCACGGTAACGCTGGCGCTGCGGGCCGGCGCCATTGGTTTCAATTTCGAGGATCAGATTGTTGGCGGCAGCGGCCTGCATGACATTGCTGTCCAGGTAAAACGCATCGAAGCCGCGGCGGCGGCCGTCAAGGCTTCCGGCATACCGGCGTTCATCAACGCTCGAACCGACATCTTCCTCAAGGCGAAACCGGATGCGCATGATGACGTCCTGCTCGACCAGGCCATCGAGCGCGCACAGGCCTTCGAAGAAGCCGGCGCGCACGGCTTCTTCGCGCCGGGTCTTGGCGATGAGGGCCTCATCGAGACGCTCTGCAGTGCAGTTGCATTGCCGGTCAACATCATTGCGCTGGCGCATGTGCCGCCGCGCCAGCGGCTGGCGGAACTGGGTGTCGCCCGCATCAGTCACGGCCCGGTGCCTTACCGGCAGATGGCGGAATGGTTGGAGGCGAAGGCGCGGCAGGCTATTTCGGGTTAGGTCAGTCCTCCAGCGTCCCCGACCGGGCATCGGTGCTCTTCTTATCGCCAACCAGCTTCAGAAGATCCTCGCCTGCGCGGATGATGCGGCGCGAGCGGCGGGTCAGGATGATGCCGTCCTGCGGTGCGAAGACTTCGGTGCGGCCATCGGTTTCACCCGGTGCATGGACGATGGTGGCGAGGCGCGCGCCCTTGGCGACGCGGTCGCCGGGTTTCACGTCGTAGAGCACGGCACCCGCCCGAGGCGACGGCATCATGTCGATGTTTTCCAACGGGGCCACAAAGCCGGCGAAAGGACCGGGGGTGTGCAGGGTGGTATCGGTGATCACGCCACGCGCCACCAGCAGCCTGTAGAGGCCTTCGGCGTCGGCGGCGGCCAGGGCGCCGTCGACATCGAGGATGCCGCGATATTCGACCGTGGTGGCGACGCGGCGGTCGAGTTTGGCCACATCATCGGGAACGTTCTGGTAGGGCATGATCGAGGCGCCCTCGAACGTGCCGGCGGTGTCCTCGCTCCACAGCACGACCGCATCGACGCCCATGGCGGTGGCACAATCGGCCATGGCCGGCCACAGGCTGGTGTGGACGTAGAGATAGGCGAGACCCTCGTCGTCGCAGTGCAGGTCGAGCACGATGTCATGGCCGAGCGACAACTGCACCAGCCGGGTCTTCAGACGCTGGTCGACGCTGCCAAGGGTGGTGTCGGGCAAGAGTGCTGTGTCGGGCGCGGCGAGCAGCGGGAAGCCGCGGTTGAAATTGGTGCGCGTGCCCAGATGAAAACGGCCCTGATGCTCGCCGAAATGATATTGCGCCCGGCCGATCGGGTTGGCCCAGGGCACGATGGTGAGATTGCCCTTGATGCGGCCTTCGGCTTCGGCCTTGGCCAGCATCGGCATCAGCGCGTCGATGGCGACGACGCCCGGCAATTCGCCGGCGTGGAGCGCTGCCTGCAGATAGGCCGAAGGGGCGACCTTGTCAGTGCCCGCGAAGCGGAACAGCGGGAATTCGTAGGAAACGCCTTCGCTTTCGCCGGCGATGCGTTCGATCGATTTCTGCATGACTTCCTCCATCTAGAGCAGTTCGCCGTTTCATGGAAACGCCGAACTGCTCTATCTCTTTGTTTTGACGCAATCCCGGACGGAAAACCGCTTCACACTCTTCCTGGGATTGCTCTAGAGCCAGAAGACATGCCCATTTGAACGCGCCGATGTCGATTGGTCCAGCCTGCCGCGCTATGGGCGCAAGCGGTTACTCTGCGGGAGCCTGAAGCGGGATGACGGGCGCTCGCCGGTCCAGCGCCTGCGACAGCACAGCGACGGCGACCGCCAACAAGGCGATCACCGCACCGACCAGCGGCAGATTGGCATAGGAAATACCGGCGGAAAGGGCCACTCCGCCGATCCAGGCGCCGCTGGCATTGCCGACATTGAAGGCGCCCTGATTCAGCGTGGCGGCGAGGTTCGGCCCCTCGGAGGCCGCCTCGACGACGCGGATCTGCAGCGGCGGTACGACGACGAAGATCAGCAGGCCCCACAGGAAGACGATGCCGATGGCAACGCTGGCGATAGTGCCGAACTGCATGAAGCCGACCAGCAGCAGCGCCATCGCGAGCAGCGTGCCGATCACCGTCGGCATCAGCTTCCAGTCGGCCAGCCTGCCGCCGATGATGTTGCCGATGGTCATGCCGGCGCCGAACAGCAGCAGCACCCAGGTGACCGCAGAGGTGGACAGACCGGAGACGTCGGTGAGGTAGGGCTTGATGTAGGTGAAGACGGTGAACAGGCTTGCGGAGGTCAGCGCCGCGATCAACATCGCCAGCCAGACCTGCAGCTTGCCCAGCACGCGCAGCTCGCCGCGCAGGCCGCCACCGCTCGGCTCGGCAACGTCGGACGGCACCAGCCAGGCAATGGCTGCCACCGAGATCAGGCCGATGCCGACGACGGCGAGGAAGGTGGCGCGCCAGCCGAGGGCTTCGCCTAGTGCCGTGCCGGCGGGAACACCAAGGATGTTGGCCAGCGTCAGCCCGGCGAACATCAGCGCGATGGCACTGGCGCGCTTGTTGCGCGGCACCAGGCTGGCGGCAACGACCGAGCCGATGCCGAAGAAGGCGCCATGGCCGAAGGCGGTGAAGACACGTGCGGCCATCAGCGTCCAATAGTTGGGCGAGATGGCACAAAACAGATTGCCGACGACGAACAGCACGGCCAGCCCGACCAGCACCGGCTTGCGCGGCAAATGCGCGGTGGCCATCGCGACGATCGGGGCGCCGAAGACGACGCCCAGCGCATAGCCGGTGACCAGCAGGCCCGCCGAAGGAATGGACACGCCGAGATCGGCGGCGACCTCCGGCAGCAGGCCCATGATGACGAACTCGGTGGTGCCGATGCAGAAGGACGCAATGGCAAGCGCAAGGATCGGCAAAGGCATGGGGCGTCCAGACTGAATCGGTTCAAATTGAGACTGCGCGACGGTATGCCCGGTTCACAAGCACCATTGCTGCAATGCAGCAATGCAGAAAGCGAGGAGCAGACAAGAAACGGGGCGCTGGCGCGCCCCGTTTGATGACCCCGATCGGATCGGGAGTGAGATCCCCCTGGTTTCCGGGATCACGGCGCCTTCGGCAAGGCATAGGCGACAATGTAGTCGCCGCGATCAGGTGACTGGCGCGCGCCGCCCGCCGAGACGACGACGAACTGACGGCCGCTTTCAGGCGAAGTGTAGGTCATCGGCGTCGCTTGTGCCCCCACCGGCAGGCGGCCCTTCCAGAGTTCCTCGCCGGTGGCGACGTCGAAGGCACGCAGATAGTAGTCCTGCGTGCCGGCGTAGAAGACGAGGCCGCCCGCCGTGGTCACCGGACCGCCGAGCGACGGCATGCCGACCGGGATCTGCAGGCCGGTCTTCATGCCGAGCGGGCCTGTATCCTGCAGCGTGCCGGCGGGAACCTGCCAGACGAGCTGGCGCGACTTCAGGTCGATGGCGCTGATGGTGCCATAGGGCGGCTGATGGCAGGGAACACCCAAAGGCGACATGAAGCCGTTCTTGAGCGCGCCATAGGGCGTGCCGAGCTGGGTGCCGAGACCATCATGCGCGGCCGACGGGCCATAATTGTCGGCCACGGCGCGCGGCAGCAGCTCGACGAATTGCGGCATGCGGATATCGTTGACGATCAGATAGCCATTGGCCTCGTCGATCGAGGCGCTGCCCCAGTTCATGCCGCCATAATAGCCGGGAAACTGCAGCGAGCGCGTCAGGCCCGGAGGCGTGAATTCGCCCTCGTAGCGCAGCCTCTTGAAGCCGATGCGGCAATAGAGCTGGTCGAGCGGTGTGGCGCCCCACATGCTTGCCTCGGTGAACGGCTTGTCGCCGATCGAAGGCATGCCGACCGAATAGGGCTGGGTCGGCGACAGGAAATCCTCCTTGGCGCCGCCATCCTGCGGCACCGGCTTTTCCTGCACCTCGGCGATCGGCTTGCCGTCGCGGCGATCGAGCATGAAGATCTGGCCGCGCTTGGTCACCTGGATCAGCGCCGGCACCTTGCCGCCCTTGCCGTCGGGCACGTCATAAAGAGCAGGCTGCGAGGGAAGGTCGTAGTCCCACAGATCGTGATGCACGGTTTGGAATTTCCAGCGCTCGCGGCCGGTGGCGATGTCGAGCGCGACGACCGAAGCGGTATAGTCTTCCGCCGCCTTGCTGCGTTCGGCGCCGAAGAAGTCGGGCGTGGCGTTGCCGGTCGGCAGATAGACGAGGCCGAGCGCGTCGTCATAGTTCGGCGTCGACCAGACGTTGGGCGTGCCGCGCGTGTAGCTCTGGCCTTCCGGCGGCAGCTTGGTGATATCAGGGTTGCCGAGATCCCAGGCCCAGACCAACTCGCCGGTCCTGGCGCTGAACGCACGAACAGCGCCGGAGGGCTCGCCAGTCTCGACATTGTCCCAGACCCAGCCGCCGATCATGACCAGATCGCGCATGACGGTCGGCGCCGAGGTCTGGAAGTAGAAGCCAGGCTTGACCTCGCCCATGCCTTGCTTGAGGTCGACGGTGCCGCCCTGGCCGAAATCCGCGCAGGGTTGGCCGGTCTTCGCATCGATCTCGATCAGCCGCGCGTCGATGGTGGTCATGACGATGCGCCCGGCGCAGGCGGTCGCGGTGGCACCAGCCGCTGGCGCGGCGGCCGTGGGCTCGTAGTAGCTCACGCCGCGACAGCGTTGCCACAGCGGCGCCGAGGCCTTCGGATCGAACTTCCAGCGCGGCTCGCCGGTCTCGGCGTTGAGTGCGTTGACGATGTTTTTCGAGGAGCAGGTGTAGACCGTGTCGCCGACCTGCAGCGGCGTGTTCTGGTCTTCGGCGCCCTTGGCCGGGACATCGCCGGTGCGGAAGGTCCAGGCGACCTTCAGATCCTTGACGTTGTCCTTGGTGATCTCAGCGATCGGCGCATAGCGCGTGCCGGCCGGCGTGCGGCCGTAGTGGCGCCAGTCGGTGCTGGAGGCTGCCGCGGCCGGCGTCGGAGCTTCGGTGGCCGCGACCGTGTTGTGGATCACGCCATGCGGCTGGAAGGCATAGGCGGTGGTGGCGACCAGGCCGAGCACGAGAACACCGGCAAGGGCGAAGGGGCCGCGCTTGCCGCCGCGCGATGACGGAAACAGCGGCGCCAGCAGAAGGGCGACCACGGCCAGCACTGTGGGCGCGACCAGCCGCGGCACCAGAGGCCAGAAATTCAACCCGACTTCCCAGAACGCCCAGGGAACCGTGGCGAGGAAGACGAGGATGTAGAGCCAGAAGCCTGCTCGCCGGCGCAAGGCGTAGAGAAAACCGGAGACGATGATGCCGGCACCGGCCAGCGCGTAATACCAGGAGCCGCCGAGACCGATTAGCTGGACGCCGCCATAGAGCAGCGGCAGGCCGATAATCATCAGCACCAGGCCGAAAAGAACGAGCAGCCAGACGCCGCCGGATGTGTTGGTATCTTGGTCTGACATGTCGATCCTCACGCTTGCCCGGATGGCGAGGTCTCGCGGTCGCGGCGGCCAAGAAAAGGCCGTAGGGCGATCAATGGAGGCCGGCTTCCGGTTTCGGCGACGGGGGCTTCGCCAAGGAAAAGAATTTATCGCATCCTAATAGATAGCATGTTATCTTTTCCGCCATGCTCAAG
>NZ_RZRQ01000169.1:0-12992 GCF_003997785.1 Mesorhizobium sp. M7D.F.Ca.US.004.01.2.1
GTCTTGCCCTGGCCATTGAGGCTGTCGACGGCGAGGCGCTGCGCCTCGGTCATGTCGGCGCGTTCGCCCGCCGCCTGGCCGGAGCCTAGGAAGACGGCAACGCCGCCGACGCTGCCCTCGACACCCTTGCCCGAGATCGCCTTCGCCGCCAAGGCCGGCGGCACCGGCGCCTTGTCGGCCTTGGCCCTCGACAGGATCGCCATAGCCAGCGGATGGCTGGAGCCCTGCTCCAGCGCTGCCGCCAACGCCAGCACGGTGCGTTCCTCGCGGCCATAGGCCACGATGTCGGTGACGACAGGCTTGCCCGCGGTCAGCGTGCCGGTCTTGTCGAAGGCCACCGCCGTGATCCGGCGAAAGCCTTCCAGCACGGCACCACCCTTCATCAACAGACCATGCCGCGCGCCGGTCGCCAGCCCTGCGGCGATCGCCGCCGGCGTCGAGATGACCAGGGCGCAGGGGCAGCCGATCAGCAGGATCGCCAGGCCCTTGTAGATCCATTCGTTCCAATCGCCGCCGGCAAGCAGCGGCGGCAGCAGCGCCACCAGTGCGCCGACCGCCAGCACGGCCGGCGTGTAGGTGCGCGAGAAGCGGTCGATGAAGCGCTCGGTCGGCGCCTTGGCCTCCTGCGCCTCCTCCACAAGCCGCACGATCCGGGCGATGGTGTTGTCCGACGCGGCTGCGGTCACGCGAACCTTGAGCACTCCGTCGATGCTGATCGTGCCGGCGAAGACGGCGTCCGCAACACCCTTGCGCTTCGGCGTGCTCTCGCCGGTCACCGGCGCCTCGTCGATGTCACCAGACCCCTCGACGATCTCGCCATCGGCAGGGATGCGGTCGCCCGGCCGCGCCACGATGACGTCGCCGACCGCAAGGTCTTCGGCTGGAACCTCTGATGTGCCGCCCGCCCGCTCGACCAGCGCTGTCTTCGGCACGAGATCGGCAAGTCCCTGGATGCTCGCCCGGGCGCGGCCGGCGGCGACACCTTCCAGAAGTTCGCCGATCAGGAACAGCACCACCACGGCGGCGGCTTCTTCCGTGGCGCCGATCATCACAGCGCCTGTCGCCGCGATGGTCATCAGCATCTCGATCGAGAACGGCGTGCCGGCCAATGCCGCCATCAGCGCGCGCCGCGCGATCGGCACCAGGCCGACCAACAGCGCGCCCAGGAACACCCAGCGCTCGGCTACTGGGAACAGATGGCCGATGCCATAGGCGGCAACAAGCGCCGCCGCGCAAGCCAGAGTCAGCGCTGCACGGCGGGAGCGCCACCACGCCTGCCCCGGCTCGACATCACTGTGGAGATGAGATGACCCGGCAGCCTCGTTGGCGACCTGTTCGCCGCCATGCTCATGATCGTCGCCGGCGTGATCGTGGCCCTTCTGGTCAGCGTGGTCATGCGCCGAGGCCACTGAAGCCCGCCCATCGGTCTTGGCTTCGGCCTTGACGATGCCGTAGCCGAGCCGCGCCACCTGCTGCAGCACCTTGCCATCGTTGAGCGAACCGCCATGGCTGACCGTCATGCTGGCGCCGGTCACCGAAACCGAGACATCGTCGACGCCGTCGAGGCGACGCACCGCCGTATCGATCTTGGCCGCACAGGAGGCGCAGTCCATGCCGCCGATCTTGAACCGTGTCTGCCTGAGGGGCGTCGTCATCACATCACCTGTCTGTCTTGTCCGCTTGGCGTCGCCGCATGGGTCTTGAATGCTGATGTCAGGCACTGTAATTGCTCTAGTCACTAGAGCTTCAAGAGGCAAATTCATGTTTTCCATCGGTGATCTCTCGCGCCGCACCGGGGTCAAGGTGCCGACCATCCGCTACTACGAGCAGATGGGCCTTGTTGCGGCACCCGAGCGCTCGGAAGGCAACCAGCGCCGCTATTCCAGGCAGGAGCTGGAGCGGCTGGCCTTCATCCGCCACGCCCGCGACCTCGGCTTCGCGGTCGAGGACATCCGCTCGCTGATCGAGTTGAGCGCCCACCCCGAGCAGCCCTGCGGACACGCCGACCGGATCGCCGAGGAACAACTGATCTCGGTGCGGGAGAAGATTGCCCAGCTGAAGCGGCTGGAGGCCGAGCTCGAACGCATCGCCACCTGCTGCAATGGCAAGACGGTCGGCGACTGCTACGTCATCCGCGCCCTGTCCGACCACGCGCTGTGCGCTGACGAGCATGGTTGACACTCCAATAGGGTCCCGGCGCGGACCTCGACCTGGACGCGGGTCGTTTGTGAGCCAGGAGCAGGCATGACCAGGACTGTCGGCGATTTCGGCTTGACCTGCGGCATCCTGCCGACGGGCGCCGACAATGCGATCACCGACGTGCCTGGCGTCCGTGTCGGTCACTGCACGCTACGCAACGGCGACATCAACACCGGCGTGACTGCCATCCTGCCGCATGGCGGCAATATATTTCGCAACAAGGTGATCGCGGCCAGCCATGTCATCAACGGCTTCGGCAAGACGGTCGGCCTGACGCAGGTGCAGGAACTCGGCACCATCGAAACCCCGATCCTGCTGACCAACACGCTCTCGGTCGGCACCTGCGCAACGGCGCTGATCCGCGACGCCATCCGCCTGAACCCGGACATCGGCCGCTCGACCGGCACCGTCAACCCGGTGGTGGGCGAGTGCAATGACGGGCCACTGAACGACATCCAGGCACTGGCGATATCAGAGGAACACGCCCTTGCGGCGCTGGCGGATGCGCATGAAGGCGCGGTCGAACAGGGCAACGTCGGCGCCGGGACGGGAATGAGCTGCTTCGGCTTCAAGGGCGGCATCGGCTCGGCGTCCAGAAAGATCGCGGCCGGCGGCGAACGTCATCTTGGCGTTCTCGTCCTGTCTAATTTCGGCAAGTCCGGAGACCTCGTGCTCCCCGATGGGCGCAGGCCCGATCCCGGGCAATCGGACCGGGCCGAACGCGGCTCGATCATGGTTATTCTGGCAACCGATGTGCCGCTCGAACACCGCCAGCTCGAGCGCGTGGCGCGCCGCACCGGAGCAGGCATCGCAAGGCTCGGCTCCTTCTGGGGCCATGGCAGCGGCGACATCGCCATCGCCTTCAGCACCGGCAACATGGTCGACCACGACGAAGCCCGCGACCTGGTGCCGTTGCTCACCCTCAACGAAGCGCGCATCGACATCCTTTTGCGGGCAGCGGCGGAGGCCACGCAGGAAGCGGTGTTGAACTCCATGCTGTCCGCCCAGGCCTTCACAGGCAGGGCCGGCACGCGTCGCACGTCGCTCGCCGACTGGCTGCGCGATCAGGCCGAAAAGCGATAAAGCGAGCTACAGCTCGATCCGAAACCGCAAACTCTCCACCCCACCATAGGCGGCGTCCTCGAAGAAGCGTTCGACGAGCTTGCCGCCATTGGCCAGGATCACCTTGTGCGAGGCCGGATTGCCCGGCTTGGCGGTGATCTCGACATGGGGCAGGCCAATCGCCCTCGCATCATCCAGCATCAACCGCAGCGCCTCGGTGGCGTAACCGCGCCGCCGCTTCCACGGCACCACTGCATAGCCGATATGACCGAGCACATGCGGCGGCAGTTCCGCAGTGCCCTTCTGCCAGCGAAAGCCGATCGAGCCCGACGCTTCGCCGTCCCAGATCCAGCGGCGGAAGCCCGGCAAGCGCGGTACTTTCGTCCCGTCAGGCAAGGCGATCGGGCCGCCCTTGGCCTGGGGATCATCGAGGTCGGCGAGAAAAGCCACCGGATCCTTCTCGATCGCCGCAAGCTGCTCGCGCGTCGCTTCCAGCAACCGCACATTGTCCGGCGACCAGCCGCGTTCGAGCGCCGCCTTGTAGGACGGCAAATGTTCAAGCGCGGGTTTGACGATTTCGATCATGTTACACCGTGGAGACGCTACGCCGGTAAAATAGCATCCTTGCCCGGGAAGGCACGATCCACCAAAGCGCTGCCTCTTACGACAAGGGCCGCGCTCCCATCGCTGGAAACGCGGCCCCGATCTTAAGTCCTTGGGAGGACGGGCACTCCGGCGCGGCCGCGCCGGAGTGCCATTGGCAAGCTCAGGCGATGTCGAAGCGGTCGGCGTTCATCACCTTGGTCCATGCCACGACGAAATCCCTGGCGAATTTCGCCTTGGCGTCCGCCGTTGCATAGACTTCGGCCAGCGCCCGCAGCTGTGAGTGCGAACCGAAGATCAGATCGGCGCGGGTGCCGGTCCACTTGACTTCGCCGGTCTTGCGGTCGCGGCCTTCGAACACGTCCTTGGCCTCCGATGCCGCCTTCCACTCCGTGCCCATGTCGAGCAGGTTGACGAAGAAGTCGTTGCTCAGCGTTTCCGGCTGCTTGGTGAAGACGCCGTGCTTGGACTGCCCGGCATTGGCGCCGAGAACGCGCAGGCCGCCGACGAGAACCGTCATCTCCGGCGCGGTCAGCGTCAGCAGCTGCGCACGGTCGACCAGCGCCTCCTCGACGGTCAGCCGCTGCTTGCCGCTGACATAGTTGCGGAAGCCGTCAACCGTCGGTTCCAGCGGCGCGAAGGAGTGGACATCCGTCTGCTCCTGCGAGGCGTCCATACGGCCCGGCCAGAAGGGAACGTCCACGCTGTGGCCGGCGGCCTTCGCGGCCTTCTCGACAGCAGCACCGCCACCGAGAACGATCAGGTCGGCAAGCGAGACCTTCTTGCTGCCGGTCTGCGAAGCATTGAAGTCCTTCTGGATCGCTTCGAGCTTGTCGAGCACCTTGGCGAGCTCAGCCGGCTGATTGACGGCCCAGTCTTTCTGCGGCGCAAGGCAGATGCGCGCGCCATTGGCGCCACCACGCTTGTCGGAGCCACGGAAGGTCGAGGCCGACGCCCATGCCACCGAGACCAGCTGCGACACCGACAGGCCGGACGCCAGGATCTTGGCCTTGAGCGCTGCCGCGTCCTCTTCGTCGATCAGCACGTGATCGACCGCCGGAATGACGTCCTGCCAGGGCAGCTCTTCCTTCGGAACCAACGGGCCGAGATAGCGCACAAGCGGGCCCATGTCGCGATGGGTCAGCTTGTACCAGGCGCGGGCGAACGCGTCGGCGAACTGATCCGGATTCTCATGGAAGCGCCGCGAGATCGTCTCGTAGGAAGGATCGAAACGCAGGGCGAGATCGCTGGTCAGCATCGAGGGCGCATGGCGCTTGGTCGGATTGTGCGCGTCCGGCACCGTGCCCGCACCGGCGCCGCCCTTCGGCGTCCACTGGTGTGCGCCGGCCGGGCTCTTGGTCAATTCCCAGTCGAAGCCGAACAGATTGTCGAAGAAGTCGTTGCTCCACTTGGTCGGCGTCGTCGTCCAGGTCACCTCAAGGCCGCTGCCGATGGCGTCGCCGCCCTTGCCGGTGCCGAACTTGCTCGCCCAGCCGAGACCCTGCTGCTCGATGTCAGCGCCTTCCGGCTCGACGCCGACCAGCGTTGCGTCGCCGGCGCCATGGGTCTTGCCGAATGTGTGGCCGCCGGCGATGAGGGCTACGGTCTCCTCGTCGTTCATCGCCATGCGCGCGAAGGTGTCTCTGATATCGCGCGCCGAGGCCAGCGGATCAGGCTTGCCGTTCGGTCCTTCCGGATTGACGTAGATCAGGCCCATCTGCACGGCGCCAAGCGGGTTCTGCAGATCGCGGTCGCCGCTGTAGCGCTCGTCGGCGAGCCACTTGCCCTCGGGGCCCCAGTAGATGTCTTCTTCGGGCTCCCACACGTCGGCGCGGCCGCCGGCGAACCCGAAGGTCTTGAAGCCCATCGATTCCAGCGCGACGTTGCCCGTCAGGATCAGAAGATCGGCCCAGGAGATCTTGCGGCCGTATTTCTGCTTGATCGGCCACAACAGCCGGCGCGCCTTGTCGAGGTTGACGTTATCCGGCCAGCTGTTCAGCGGCGCGAAGCGCTGCTGGCCGGCCCCGGCGCCGCCACGGCCATCGGCGATGCGGTAGGTGCCGGCGCTGTGCCAGGCCATGCGGATGAACAGCGGCCCGTAATGGCCGAAGTCGGCCGGCCACCACTCCTGCGAGTCCGTCATCAGCGCATGCAGGTCCTTGATGACGGCGTCGAGGTCGAGGCTTTTGAATTCCTCGGCATAGTCGAACGCCTCGCCCATCGGATCGGACAGCGGCGACTGCTGGTGGAGAACCTGGACATTAAGCTGATTCGGCCACCAGTCGCGGTTGACCCTGCCAACGGCAGTGTGCACGACCGGGCATTTGCCCTTGCTGTTATCGTCTGTGTTGGCGTCCATGTTTTTCTCCGATCGTGGCTGTGTTGAGCTTTGCCTCAACGGCTGCGTGAACAAGGGCCTGGAATGCCCTTCGAGACGGCTCCATGGCCGCCGCGACGGTGAGGAGCCCGAATATGCGAAATGTCCTACTGCCCTGAGCCTGCCCTGGACAAGATTGTGTTGAAACAAAAACAGCCCCGAACGCACGCCCACACCGATGATGCGGACTGTGTGGCGTCGACTGCCTTTCATCTCCCTACCAGACTCTATAGCAAAGCGGCTCGATTAATTTAAGTTGGATTTACTGATCACAGAGATAAGGTGCGCTTATGGCAAACCTGACCCTCAAGCAGTTGCGCTATTTCGAGGCGCTGGCGCGGCACAACCATTTCGGACGCGCCGCGGATGCCTGTGCGATCTCCCAGCCTGCCATTTCGGTGCAAATCAAGGAATTGGAAGAGACGCTCGGCACCGAACTGTTCGAAAGAGGCCCGCGCCAAGTCCGGCTGACCAATTTCGGCGAGGAGTTTGCCCTGCGCGTACGCGACATCCTGCGCTCGGTGGACGAACTGGCTGATCTCGCCCGCTCTTCGCGTGACAGGCTGGTCGGCCGGCTGCGCATCGGCGTCATCCCGACGGTCGCGCCCTACCTCTTGCCAACCATCATCGGCAACCTTTCGCGCATGCATGACGGCCTCGACATCCATGTGCGCGAGACGCTGACGCAAAAGCTGATCCAGGAACTGGCCGACGGTCGGCTCGATGCGGCTATCGTCGCACTGCCGGTGTCCGAACCGTCGTTGACGGAGGTCGTGCTGTTTGCCGAGAACTTCGTCCTGGTCCGGCCCGGCGAGGACGAGGGAAAGCCGGTGCCCAATCGCGAGATGCTGCGCGAAATGCGGCTGCTTCTTCTGGAAGAAGGCCATTGCTTCCGCGACCAGGCGCTGTCGTTCTGCAGCATGCATTCGGCACGGCCGCGCGAGTTGCTGGACGGCAGCTCGCTGTCGACCCTGGTGCAGATGGTCGGTGCCGGCATCGGTGTCACCTTGATCCCCGAAATGGCCGTGGCGGTGGAGACGCGCTCGGCGCCGGTTTCCATTGCGCGTTTCAGAAGTCCCCAGCCCTCGCGCACGATCGGCATGGTCTGGCGCAACACCAGCCCGATCGCCAAACAGCTGCTGCGGATTTCCGAAGTCGTTCGCCAGTCGGCCGACGCGCTGCGCGCGCAGCACAATCCTGCATCGGTCGCGCACCTCCTGAACCTGACGGCAGCCGCCCAATGAGGTTGCTCGACAGATCCGTCAGTTCGCTGCCTGGAACCGGATTTCGCCCCTGTTCAGGAAGCATGTCTTGTTGAACAGCGACAGATCCAAAGGGTTCGGCAACCGGACATCGCTGATATCGGGAACCGGCTTCTTCGCCGGATCGTATGACCGATCGATCTGCGAGATGAAGACGAGGATCAATCCCCTGTCGCGGGCAAAGGCCTTGAGCGTGCGGACCTGCGCCATCAGGTCCGGGTTCTCCCGCTTCTGATCGAGCAGTTGCAGATAATCGATCACCACCAACGTGCCGCGCGGCGCCGAGCTCAACGTCCTGACGATGTAGTCGGCGCTGATGGCGTCGGAATTATCGAAGACGAACTGGTCGTTGAACCGTGCAGGGTCCGCCCCGATGGCGCGAAACCGGTCGAGCACATCTCGTTGCGTATATTCCAACGTGAAGAACACGCCGCGATGGCCGGACTTCATGGCTTCGATTGCGAGTTCGAGGCTCATCAGCGTTTTGCCGTGGCCGGGTCGTGCACCCACCAGAACGAGATCGCCGGGCGCCAGTTGCGCAAACAATGTTCCGGCAGGCCCCACCTCGGCTGCCTTGGCTGCAAGCAGGCTCCAGCTGCTGAAACCTTCCTGTACTGCAACACGATCAAGCGCTTCGTGGAGCGCAATCTTGCCCTCGCGGGACAACAACCTGGCTTGACGCTTCAAATGGTAGACGGGCGCAGATAGCTTCATTGCAAAACCTCCTGGTGCGAGCGGTTTTCGCAACCCCTCCTTATGCCAAGTGCTCGGACAGTCGGTTTCGATGATCGGATAGCCCCGCACGAATTATGCTTTCCCAGCGGAGGGAGGAGGCGCGGGCCGCGCCAGAATCAAATGATAGCTCAATCCGTAGGGAACGAAAATCGCGGACAGTTAAAGATGCGGAGACGTTCGCCGCAAGCCTGGAGCCAGCATGTCGGCGTAGGTCGCGTTTGCGCGCGTCGACCTCCTTTCATGGGCTCTTCGTGCGGGCTTCGGCAGAGCGCGCTAAACAAAGGGGGCGCTAAACAAGATGTGTTTCGCCTGATAATGCGAGGCCCTTTATGATTGATTCCCGGCGGCAACACCGTAAGGAAACGGTCTTGGCAGGAGAAGTGAACCCGTGCGGTTGAGATTCGTCCCCCTGGGCATCGTCCCGATCCTCAGCCTCCTCGTCGCCGTCATTGCCTTGACGGTGTCGGCTCGATCCTCTGCCGCACCATCAGGCGTTCCAGCCTGGCTGCAGGCCCACGTTGGCGACAGCGACGGTCAGATCTCACAGGTGGTTCTGGAACGAGCGCGCGCGCTTTACCTGATGAAGGTCGCGCAAGGTGCCGTCAAGAACCCCTGCTACTTCGCCATGGATGCCACACGCCCCGGCGATCTGGGTGATGGCGTGCTCGGGCGCCGCTATTACGTCATATGCGAAGCCAGCCAGTCGTTTCGCGCGATCTCGTCGGGTCATGGCGGCGGCCGCAACCTGAAAGGCACTGTCGATTTTTCGAATGGCAGGCGGTGCTCGAAGAACTTCGGCAACGCCATGGATTCGGAACTCACGGCCGGCGGCGCCTATATGACCCGCGAGGCGAAAACGTCGTTCAAAGGCTTTTATAGCACCGGCGCCAAGCAGGATGCGGCTTTCCTGCGCACCTTCATCCAGTTCGACGGCGAAGGCGAAGCTGCGAACGCCAGACAGAGGGTGATCGGCGGCCACGCGGCCCAGGTGCTGCACGGCATGTGCCTGCGCAAAAGCCCGAACAGCTCGCATGCCGACCACGACGGTTATGTGCCGTTCGGCAAGCTGGTGGACTATGCCGGCGGCCGCAGCAATGGCTGCACCAGCTGGTCGCCGGCGGACGCGCAACAGATCATCTCGATGGTGAAGGACAACCCGACGACGCTCTACATCTACCCTGAATCGCGCGACATCGCCGCGGTAGCGTCCAACCGTTCGCAGTCGGGCGCCTATTGGAACGCATCCTGCCTGAAGGAAATCGGCACGCCGAAATTCTGGCCGAGAAAGACCCTCGAGCCGATCATCGCTCAATACAGGAAGGATCACCCGGCACCGCCGCCGCAGCCGGTGCCGATCTGCAAGGGGCCGTAAAACCGGCAGGGGTCGCTAACGCAACTGGCAAGAACCGGGTTTGCCTTTGCCTTGATCTCCAACCTCGCCTCCGCGCATCACTACCGACGGGGCGGGAAAGCCTACTGCAACAGGCCCTTGACGATGCCGCTCGCCTTGCCGAAATCCATCTGGCCGGCATATTTCTGCTTCAGCGCGGCGATCACCTTGCCCATGTCCTTCTGGCTGGCCGCGCCCGTCGCCGCGATCGCCTCGCGCGCCGCAGCCTGGATGGCGGCATCGTCCAGCTGCGTCGGCAGGAAGGCGCGGATGATTTCCATCTCGCCGCGCTCCTGCGCGGCCAGTTCCGGCCGCTTGCCGTCGTCGAAGGCCTTGGCCGATTCCTCGCGCTGCTTCACCATCTTGGCCAGGATCTGCAGGATCTCCTCGTCGCTGGCCGGCTCCTTGGCCGAACCGCGATTGGCGATGTCGCGGTCGTGAATGGCGGCCTGGATCAGCCGCAATGTCGGCAGCCGGTGCTTGTCCTGCGCCTTCATCGCGCTCTTCAGGGATTCGGCGATTTTGCCGCGCATGGTGCATTCTCCTTCGATCGGCGCGGACAATAGCGCCGGGTGCGAGCCAACGCAAACCCTGATATGTCAGGGCAAGCCTATGATATTGCTCGATGAAATAAATCGGGGCCGCATTTCGCATGATCATTGACCGCCCTGGCCCCTTCCCCTATGTACTGGGCCTTGCATGAACTGAAGCTTGACTGCGTGGAAGCTGCGAAATCGCCGCTTGGCGCCGTTTGCTGCGCGGATGGCCCCTTGGCCTATGGAAGCGCGCAACCCGATAGGAGTGCCGCCATGGCCGAGATGACCGCCGCCTCGACGCCCGCCTGGGCAACAGAAAAGCCGACCGCGCTGTTGGTGCTGGCCGACGGCACCGTCATCGAAGGTCGCGGTCTCGGCGCCACCGGCTCCGCCGTAGCCGAAGTCTGCTTCAACACGGCACTCACCGGCTACCAGGAAATCCTCACCGACCCGTCCTATGCCGGCCAGATCGTCACCTTCACCTTCCCGCATATCGGCAACATCGGTACCAATGACGAGGACATCGAGGACCTCAATCCAGCCGCCCGCGCCGGCGCCGTCGGCGCCGTGTTCAAGGCCGATGTCACCAACCCGTCCAACTACCGCGCCGGCACCGGTCTCGACCAATGGCTGAAGAAGCGTGGCATCGTGGCGCTCTCGGGCATCGACACGCGCGCGCTCACCGCGCTGATCCGCGAAAAGGGCATGCCCAATGCCGTCATCGCGCATGCGCCCGACGGCGTGTTCGACCTCGACGATCTGAAGCGCCGCGCCGCCGCATGGTCGGGCCTGATCGGGCTTGACCTCGCCAAGGAAGTCACGTCGGGCCAGTCCTCCGTCTGGCGCGAGACGCCCTGGGTTTGGAATGAAGGCTTTGGCGAACAGGCCGAGCCGACCATGCATGTCGTTGCCATCGACTACGGCGTCAAGCGCAACATATTGCGCCTGCTCGCCGGCCTTGGCGCCAAGGTCACCGTGGTGCCCGCCAAGACCGGTGCCGAGGAAATCCTCGCCATGCAGCCGGACGGCATCTTCCTCTCCAACGGCCCCGGTGATCCGGAAGCCACGGGCGACTATGCCGTGCCTGTCATCCAGGACCTGTTGAAAACCGACATCCCGGTGTTCGGCATCTGCCTCGGCCATCAGATGCTGGCGCTGGCGCTCGGCGGCAAGACCGCCAAGATGCACCAGGGCCATCACGGCGCCAACCATCCGGTCAAGGATCACACCACTGGCAAGGTCGAGATCGTCTCGATGAACCACGGCTTTGCCGTCGATGCCGACTCGCTGCCTTCAGGCGTCGAGGAAACCCACGTCTCGCTATTCGACGGTTCGAACTGCGGCATCACGCTCACCGGCCGGCCGGTGTTCTCGGTCCAGCATCATCCCGAGGCTTCACCCGGCCCGCAGGATTCGCACTATCTGTTCCGCCGCTTCGTCAATTTGATCCGCGAAAAGCGTGGCGAGGAATTGCTGGCCGAGCGGGCTTAACTCGATCCGTTAGCGCTGCCCCTCATCTGCCTGCCGGCATCTTCTCCCCGTGAACGGGGAGAAGGGAGCTGTGGCGACCTCGGCGCTCTTATTGCAACGTCGACGATTAGCGAAAGCAGCGAAAACGGCGTCTTTCTCCCCGTCACTATACGGGGAGAAATGCCCGACAGGGCAATGAGGGGCGGCGCAAACCTCTCATAGCCTCGCACCGGATGCGGCTGTCATGGCTCATATCTGTGCTCCATTTTCGGCAACACCGGCGGTGACATTCGTGCGCGCCACGGGCCTTGCCACTTTCGTGACGAAGACGATGACTGCCAGTGTCAGGAAACACGCACCAACCAGATAGGGCGCGCCGCCGAAGGTCACCGGCGCGCTTGCCCCAGTGAACCACGAAAGATCGCGGTATAGAGCAGCGGCGTGATGATCGAGGTGATCGAGAAGATCGAGGTCATCGCGCCCTGCAACTCACCCTGCGCCGAAGGCGGCACCTTGGCAGCGGCGAGGCTCCTCAGCGGCGGATCGGCCAGCGCTTCGAGACAGCCGACGACGATCACCGCATAGATCATCCAGCCTTGCGACGCGAAGGCGTAGCCGAAGGCGCTGAGCGCGGTGAAGGCAAGACCGATTACCGCCGTCTTCCACTCGCCAAGCCTGGGGATCACGCGCGGCAGCACCGTCGCCATGACGATCGCTCCGCACAGGCCGAAGGCGCCGAGTGAGAAACCGATCTGCTGCTCGCTCCAGCCATAGCGATAATTGGAAACGAACGACCAGACCGCCGGATACATCATGTGGCCGAGCGTCATCAGGAAGAAGGTGAGCCCGATCCAGCCGATGCCCTTGTATTGGCGCATCTGCAGAAGCGTGCCGACAGGGTTGGCGCGTTTCCACTCGAAGCGGCGGCGATGCTTGTCATCGAGCGTTTCCGGCAGGAAGAACAACGCAATCAGGAAGTTCACGAAGGCAAGCCCGGCGGCGAAATAGAACGGCACGCGGGGTCCGAACGTGCCGAGCAGCCCGCCCAGGACCGGCCCGATGACGAAGCCGACGCCGAAGGCGATGCCAAGCAGGCCGAAATTCTTCGCCCGGTTCTCATCGTTCGAAATGTCGGCGATGAAGGCCGATGTCGTCGAATAGCTGGCGCCCGAAATGCCGGCCAGCACGCGCCCGATGAACAGCATCGGATAGGACCAGGCGACGGCGCAGATCAGATTGTCGATGGAAAACGTCAGCACCGAGGCGAGCAGGATCGGCCGGCGTCCGAACCGATCGCTCAAGCCGCCCATGATGGGCGCGAAGAAGAACTGCATCGCCGCATAGACGAAGAATAGCCA